>JAEWIY010000033.1 GCA_023386835.1 Verrucomicrobiota bacterium | reverse complement strand
GACTGGAATGAACTCATGGAATCCACCGTCGCCTCGAGCAACGTGTTCCATCAAACGCGCGCCGCTGCGATCACCCAGCTCGCCGTCTACGAAGCCGTCAACTCGATCACCCGCGAGTACGAGCCGTACCTCGGCACCCTTGTCGCGCCGGATCAAGCGTCGCCTGAAGCGGCTGCCGTCATCGCGGCGTATCGGGTCCTCACCGTCTTGTATCCCAGCTCGCAGCTCGGTCAGAAGCGCGATGAATCGCTCGCGGCCATTCCAGACGGAGTGGCGAAGGCGAACGGCATCGCGATCGGCCTGGCCGCGGCTGATGGCATGCTCGGGTTGCGCAGTTTTGACGGCTCCAACCTACCGATGCCGTACACGCCCGGAACCCGGCCCGGTCAATGGCAGCCGACGCCGCCGTCACACCTTCCGGCCACTCTGCCGGGTTGGGGACGCGTGGCGACGTTTGGCATCCGGCACGGCGCCCAATTCCGCGTCAACCCGCCGCCCGCCCTGCGCAGCGGCAAATACGCCAAGGATCTGGCCGAAGTCCGTTCCATCGGCGCCGTCAACAGCCCGATGCGGCCCGCGGATCGGACGGATGTGGCGCGCGTGTTTGCCGTCCGGACTGTGGTGAACCTGTACCATCCGATCGCGCGTCAGCTGAGTGCGGCCGAAGGCCTGACGCTCTCTCAGAACGCCCGATTGTTCGCCCTGGTCGCGATGGCTGGAGCCGACGCGCTGATCTCCAGCATGGAGTCAAAGTATCACTACAACGTTTGGCGGCCTGTGACCGCCATCCAGCAGGCGGCGTTCGACGGCAACCCGGCCACGCAACCGGACCCGCAATGGGCCTCGCTCATCGCGACCCCCGCGTTCCCGAGCTACCCGTCGAACCACGCCACCGCAGCCGCCGCGTCGCTCACCGTGCTCCGGCACTTCTTCGGCAAGTCGAACCTGAACATCACGCTTCCGCCGGTCGACGGGATCGTCCTGACCTACCAGTCGTTTGACGACATCGCGGCGGACATCGATGACGCGCGGGTCTGTGGCGGAATTCATTTCCGCTACGACCAGGAGGCCGGCAGCCGCCAAGGCGGCCACGTCGGCCGCTACATCCTCCAACACGAACTGCGCCGTTTCCGATAGGTGGGGACTTCAGGTCCCGTCAGAGCCCCCGCTGAGGTCGCCGTCCGCCGAAGAAAACAAAAAGGCCGCCCAATTTCTGGGCGGCCTTTCTACGGTTAAAAGAAGGATGCGTTAGCGACGGATGACGCGACGCACGCCACCGATGATGGCGAGGCCGAGACCGAGGAAGCTCAGCGTCAGGCCGCCATCCGGAACGCTCGGGGGCGGGACGTCTGGCGGGGGAACGCCCAACTTGCCTTCGAGGCCTGCGTGCGAGGTGCCGAGGTACGCATTGCCCGGAGGATTCTTGATACCGCCCGAGCCAGAGTTCCAGAGGGTGATTGAGGTATAGGTTCCGGCGTTAAATGCCGCCAGGTCAGTCGCGTCCCAAAACAGATGGGAATTCCCGGCCTTGAGGAAGGCAGACTCGAGGACGGGTTGCGGGTTGCTGCCAAAGTCGATGCGGACCCAATAACCATCTTTGCCGCTGCCGCCCACGGTGGCGGTGTACAGACCGGTCGCGCCGCCGAGAACGGTTCCATCCTCGCGCACGTCAACGAAGGCAGCATCACCGGGATTTCCGCCGAGCAGCTGAGCGATGCTGGAGGTGAGGTCGAAGTTAACCGCGCGAGCGCTGCCGGCCAAAGCGAGCGCGGACACCGCGGCGAGAGTGATTTTACGAAGGGAGGTAATCATTGAGTTGAAGCCGAAGGAGTGGGAGTCACCCCTCAGGTAGCAGTGGAGGTGCCAACACGCCGTCCGCTGCGTGTTTCTACCCATCGCAATTAGAGCCTTTCAGAGGGAGAAACCTCAGGGCGAAATTTCCTCGGCATGGGCTTGGATAACGGAGAAGCGTCACCCCCAATCCTCAAAACCGTAAGGAAAAGCGACACCTGTCGTTCAGGCTTACTCCTAGCCAATCTACCCTAGCCTTCCTCAGGTCCAATGCCGCTGGTTTACGCGAGGAGGGTTATCAAAAGGCCTCCCGCCTCAATCCGCCTGCGCTCCGCAACCTATTCTGCTTCCCTGCCCACACGCATCCGCCAGGGTGGCAGCGTCCCTTCAGACTATCCTCATCCTCTGGTTGGCCTGCACGCGCCTCGTGCGGTGGCGTTGGATCAGTTCCGGTTGGAAAACGGTGAAGGCGCCAACAACTGGGTCAGATCGCCGGGCCCGGTTTATCTCTGGAAGCGATGCCCGAGTGCCCGGCCCACGGCGAGTACCACGGCAGCTATGACGAGAAGATCGGCTATACCGTCTCGTGCTCCGTAGCGGAGCATGATCGCTACGGGGCGAAGTATTAACTGACTTCAACCGCTGGCGACCGGAGGCGCCGCCCCCACCCGGCCGGCCTATCCGGTGCCCGGTTCTCCCCTGCAGGGCGGTCACGGTGTCGCTGCGCCAACTCGAGACGTTCGGCGCGCGGCTGACGGTTATCCGTCCTGCTGTCGGTGGCGTTTACACCTTTTCTACTCCGGGACCACAGGCCCTATCTACTTAGGGCCTGTGCGTACTTCCCTAATCGCGATATCGGAGCACGTTGCACGACCTTCATAAGGTTTTTACCTGATGGCACCGACACTGCTAATGAGCCCGTACAGGCCTAGTCACACCGATTGGACCTGTTCCCATCATAGAAATCCCATCCAGCATATATGAAACGAAAGCTCCTGGCTTTGATCGCTAGTTTGGCCATCGCCGGCTCGGCCTCGGCCATCACCTACGTGGACAACAATCCCGCGAACGTTTGGTTGAACCCTCTTCATCAGTCCTACACCGGCACGTTCGACCTGACGAGTGACGGCTTCGACCCCTCCACTGAGCAGGTCAACTCCGCCTATGTCACCTTCACCTTCTGGGACGCGATCTTTGGAGAGTCCTTCGAAGTCGAATTCGACGGCAGCACCGTTTTCAGCAACGGCTCCTTCTTTGGCTTCCTCAACCTGGGTGACTGGCTGGGTGCATCCCTCCTTCTGGACCTGAACGTCGACGGCAAGTTGTCGTACACGGTCCAGTGGCTGTCGGGTGAATTCTGGCTGAAGAATGCGCGCTTGGAAGGCTACGCTGAACAGAAGCCGGTCGCGAGTGTGCCTGAAACGGGCGCGACGCTCCTGTTGACCGGCGCCGCGTTTGTCGGCTTGGCCGCCCTGCGGCGGCGTCGCGCGGCCTAAGTCGTTTTCCTTCCTTCAGCGAACGGCTTCAGCCTCACGGCTGAAGCCGTTTTTTTGTGCCCAATCGCTGGATACCTCAGGCCGGGCCTGGCGCGTGCGCGAGCGTACCGCTACTTGCGTGCGTTCCGTCGCCTGCCACGGAATCGGCGCTGGTGACAGTTGCCCCGCCCCAGGTTTGGGCTCGCAACTCCCTGGGCGACACGCCCGCCACCGCCCGGACCCAGCGGGAGAAGTGAAACGGGGTGCGAAAGCCACATCGCCAGGCCGCTTCACTGACCGTAAGGCCGGTGTCCCGCAGCAACCGCATCCCCTGTTGGGTACGCGTCTCCCAGACATAGCGCATGGGCGTGGTGTGCAGATGTTGTTTGAAAAGTTTGACGAGTTGGGCCGGCGAGACCCCCGCCGCTCGCGCCAGACTCCGCAGATCAAACGCGCAAGCGGCGTGCTGCGGGATCCACTCGAGTGCTCGCCGGAGCGCGTCCGGCTCCCGGCTAGCCGGATCGGCGGCCGTGGCCTGCAGGTGGAGCAACTCGTGCAACGCGGCCAACCCCAGTGCCTCAACCAGTCCCGGCGAGCGGCCGCCCGCCGCGCGCGGCAACGACAAACCGAGCTCCATGAGCTGTGCCAGCCGCTCCGAAAGCGGAAGCACACGGGCCAGTCCGGCGTCGCAATCCTTCCGCAGCGTGCCCGTCACCAGTTCGGGGCGAATCGCACACCACGTGTGATGCGTCGCACGCCGATCCGAAAAGCGAAAATACTCCTGACGCCCGGGTCCGAGCAACACGACATTCCCTGTCGCCAATGTTAGCTCGCGACCGTCGACCACGACCTTGGCGTCGCCGCTGACGAGTGCCATCAACTGATAGTCGGTCTGGACCCTCGGACCAAATCGCCCGCCGGGCTCGTAGACCACGTCACCAAAAACCACCCGGGCCGTTTGCGTCAGGCGGAGCCTTTTGGACATGTTTCGGAGAATGCCACGGCTGTCGAAAACGCAATCGGGATGTTAGGCTGTGGCGACATCCATGAACACCACCCACGTTCCTGCTGTTTCCGACGCCCCCACCCCAGCAGCTGGTTCCGCCGGCACACGCTCCAGCCGTTTTCCGGCGCAACGTCCGCCCGGCTACTTTTCGCCCGACGCAGACCCGGCCGCCATCGGCACATTTTACGACGCCTACGGCTACTGCGTGATGGAGGATGCGTTCGCCGAGGACGAGATCGCCGCGCTGAAAGAGGAAACTACCCTCATCTGTCGAGGGAAGCGTGGTGAAATCCAGGGCGCGGAGCGTTTGCCCGACGCGCTGAGCGACGCCGAGGTGCTGCGGCAGTTCCTCTGCATTCACTTCCCGCACAAGTTCTCGCCGCTCATGAAGGCGACGCTCACGAACGCGGCGACCCTGAAGGTCCTCACGACCGTCATCGGACCGAACGTGAAGGCGATGCAGTCGATGCTCTTCATCAAGTCCTCCGGCAAGCCGGGCCAGGCATGGCATCAGGACGAGGACTACATCCCAACCCGGGATCGCTCGCTGACCGGAGGCTGGATCGCGCTGGACCGTGCCACGGTGGAGAATGGCGGTTTGTGGGTCATCCCCGGATCACACAAGCCGGGCCTTCTGTGGGAACAGCACTGGCACGGCGACCGCCGCTTCGACTGCTCCGAGGAGAGCGTCGGTTTCCCCTACTCCGACGAGGACGCGGTGCCGGTGGAGGTCGAGGCCGGTTCGGTCGTTTTTTTCAACGGTTACCTGCTGCATCGCTCGCTGCCCAACCGGGCGCCCGAAGGCACCTACCGCCGCGCGTTGGTCAACCATTTCATGAGCTGCGAGTCGTTCCTGCCGTGGCAGACGCTGCCGCCCAAGACTTCCGTCGCCAAACACGACTATCGGGACGTGGTGATCGTCGCCGGGAAGGATCCGTATTCCTACCGCGGTTACGCCAACATCGCCCAACCGCTCCTGCGGCGCGACGGTCGGACCGGCTGCGTGGACTGGGTGACAAAGGAACAACTCGTTTACTCGGACGAGTAACCGTTTCCGGAGCCCAACGCTGCGGTTGCGCTGGGCGGGTGATTCGGCCGACGTTGAGGCGTGCACGCTCGACTCTCCGCTCCCGCGCCCCTGCCGGCCGCCTCCCGGTCGATCCCGGGCACGCGCGTCGGCCGTGCGCGGGTGCCGCTGCTGGCGCAGCCTACGCCAATCGGCGGTTGCACCGCCCGGCGGATCTCGGGCGAAGCGGCGCCACGCGCCGTCGCCGCGCCGCACCGGCACGATTTCTTCGAGTTGTTCTGGGTGGAGACGGGCCGTCCGCAGTACGAGAGTGAAACCGGACGAGTCTCCATTCCTGCCGGCTCGCTCGTCCTCATCCCGCCCGGCCGCATCCACGCGTGGGCGTCCGACACGAGCTTTCGAGGCTATCTCATCTCGTTCACCGCGGACCTCTTTGCGGCTCTCAGCCACCGCTCACCGGTCGGTCTGCCGAGCTACGTTCCCCTCTCCGCCGGACTCCAGGTCGTCACCTTGCCAGACGTCGAGCACGCGTCGGTGAGTGCCCTTTGCGAACAGCTCCTGACCGCACCGACTCCGACGGGCGCGATCGGCCGCGAACTCACCCGGGCGCGGCTGGAACAAGTGCTGCTGATCTACAGCACTCATGCGGCCAGCGCCGCTCACCGAGCCCCAGAAACGCGCCGACCTGACCTGTCAGCACGGTTCCTCGCGGAGCTGGAACACCGCTACCGGCAGACGCACCACGCCAGCGCCTTCGCTCGCCGCCTCGGCGTTTCGAACGCGACCCTGGCGCAGCACGTGCGCGCTCAAACCGGGAAATCACCCGCGCAGCTGATCGAAGACCGGCTGCTGCTCGAGGGCCGGCGACTGCTCGCGTACACCAGCTTGTCGATGGCGGAAGTCTCGTACGAATTGGGATTTAAGACGCCCTCGAATTTCGGGCGGTTTTTTAAACGACGGACCGGCCAAACGCCGAACCAAGCTCGTGCCCAATTACAGCGCCCAGCATCCGCGCGGCCAGCGTAGCGTAACTGGACAGCAACTTAGCAGAGTGGACAGAGCGAGAGCTGGCCTCAATTCCTCGAGACTGAGTCTCATGTTCTGCGATGCGCCTGTCATCGTTCGTCCGCTCCACGCTTCTGTTATCAGCCGCTTGTTCGGTCTGCGCTCCTCGCTCTCGCGCTGACGCGGGCGGCTTCGCGTCGGACTCACCGCAGACGCTCGACACGATGGTCGTGACCGCGGCCGGTTTTACCCAAGCGCTGATCAACGCCCCGGCGTCGATCTCGATGATCTCCGGAACGAGCTTGGCGGAGCGGCGGATCGCGAGCCTGGCCGAGGCCATGGTGGATATCGAAGGCGTCGACGTCGGCGCTTCAGCCGGGAAAACGGGTGGGTTGAACATCAGCATCCGCGGCATGCCGAGTGACTATACGTTGATTCTGGTCGACGGCCGCCGACAGAACGCCGCCGGCAACATCACCCCCAACGGCTTCGGCGAAACTTCGACGAGTTTCCTTCCCCCGCCCGCGGCCATTGAGCGGATCGAGGTCATCCGTGGCCCCATGTCGACCTTGTACGGTTCCGATGCCATGGGCGGGGTGGTCAACATCATCACGCGCAAGGTTCAGGAACGCTGGGGCGGCAGTCTGACCGTCTCCGGTACCCTTCAGGAGGACCGCGACTACGGTGACTCCCACCATGGCCAACTCTACCTCACCGGACCCTTGGTCCCGCGCGTGCTCGGCCTCACGTTACGCGGCAGCTTCTTCGAACGTTTTGCTTCTGATCTCACTTACCTTGATGAAGCGGGCCAGCCGCTCGAGGTGAGCAAACGGGGTCCGAGCCCTGTGGCGGCCGAGATCTCCACCTTCGGCGCACGCCTCGCCTTGATCGCGCATCCGGATCACGACCTCTGGCTCGACGGCGACTTCTACCGTCAGAGCTACGACAACCGCAACGCCCAGCTCGGCACGCTCGGTGAACAGGGCTACGAGGAGGAACTGAAGTTCAACCGCGACCAGTATACCCTCGCCCACACTTGGCGCGTTGGACAGAGCCTGATTGAATCCAGCCTGATGCGGAACGAGACCGAGACGATCGGCCGCACCATTCCGCCCGGAACTCCCGGCAAGGCCCCGGGCAGTCGTCGCGACCTGACGAACGAGAACGTCGTATTCGACACGAAGGCCGTCATCCCGATCGATGCCCACACCGTCTCCATCGGTGGTCAATGGTGGGACGCAGAGATGGTGGATGGTGTCGCACCCGCTCCGTACAGGCAGGAGCAATGGGCGCTTTTCCTCGAAGACGAGTGGCGGTTCCGCCCAAACTTCGCCGCGACTCTCGGCGGCCGCTATGACGAGCACTCGCAATTTGGCGACCACTTCAACCCGCGCGCTTACCTGGTCTGGAACGCGAGTCCGCGGTGGACCTGGAAGGGCGGCGTCAGCCAGGGCTTCAAGGTGCCGCGCCTCGATCAAATCGCGGAGGGCATCACGGGTTTCACCGGTCAGGGGACGCGCCCGACGATCGGCACACCAAGTCTGAAACCGGAAACGAGCACGTCGACCGAGTTGGGCGTCATTCACGAGCGCAACAGCAGCTTCCGGATCGCGGCCACGCTGTTCTACAACGAATTTGAGGACAAGATCGCCAACGGACCAGGCTTGCTCAACGCGACCTGGGCGGCTGAACCCAACCGTCCGGGCTCCGTCAACTACGGCCACTGGCCCGCGGTCGACGAATTCTCGCAACTCATCAACGTCGACCGAGCCGTGACCTACGGCGCCGAGGTCTCCACTCGGATCCGGCTCTCGCCGGTCTGGACGCTGACGGGCAACTACACCTACACGGAGAGCGAGCAGAAGAGCGGCCCCACCGCCGGCCAGCCGCTCTATGACACGCCGCGCCACATGGCCAATGCACGCGTGCGGTGGGAAGCCACGGAGCGCCTCTCGCTCTGGCTCGCCGGCGAATATCGCGGCGAACGTTTCCGCAATCCGGACAGCGCAACGAGCACGGCCAAGGCCACGCTGGGCGATTACAAGGCGTATGCGCTCTTCAACCTCGGCGCAGGCTTCCAGGCGACCGAGCGACTGGTCTTCAACGCCACCCTCTCAAACCTGCTCGACAAGGACTTCGTCGACTACCGGCCCTACGTCAGCAACCGCAACACGGGCGCGATCAGCTACACCAGCGTGTACAGCAACCACTACGAGCCGCGCCGGCTCTGGTTGTCCGCCACGTTGACGTTCTAACCACACCGCTTCGCCCCCCCGCCGCCGGTTGCAGCCACCCGCTTGTATTCAGGCGGGCGCTACGCCGTGGTGAGTGGCCGCGACGAACGCACGGCCCGGCCCCACCCACCACCGCACGCTTCTCACAGCGATTCCGACGCACCCGCCCCCTTCAGGTCGCGCACGATCGTTGCACCTGTTCTGCGCGAGGACTGCGCCATCCACGCACTTCGGCTTGCCTGCCGGCTATTTCCCCAAACCGTGCTGTTCACCGATGACGGAAAAGCGGAAGCGCATCTCGCGACGGGCCTTCGTCGGCCAGGCGGTGTTGGCCGTCGGCGCGACGGGCGGCGCTGCCTGGCTCGGCTTCTCCTCTTCCTGGCCGGCCCGGTTTCTCCGCGCGCGGCTTGCCGAGGCCAGCCGCGCCATTCTGCCGGCCCAAGATAAGCCGACTCCGCACGCTTGGGACGATCATCGGCTGACGTTCGCGTGGCTGGGACACGCCACCGTATTGGTCAATTTTTACGGCCTGCGGCTGCTCGTCGACCCCGCCCTGTACCCGCGCGTCGGAGTCGATCTCACACTCGGCACCTTGGGACCGAAACGCCTCACCGCGCCCGCACTCTCGCCGGACGAACTACCGCCGATCGATTTGGTGTTGGTGACACACGCGCACTTTGACCACCTCGACCGGCCCACGCTGGCCGCGCTGCGCAGCCGTCCGGCCGCCGTGCTCGCTCAGGGCACGGCCGATTTGCTGCCCCGGAAACGCTTCGCCAGCGCGGACGAACTACGCTGGGGCGAAACCGTGCGCGTCAAGACCCCTCGCGGCGACGCCCTGGTCCGGAGCATCGAGGTGAAACACTGGGGCGCGCGGGTGCGCCGCGATACCTGGCGCGGCTACACGGGTTTCATTGTCGAACGTAACGGCCGGAAACTCCTCTTCGGCGGCGACACTGCGGACACGCCGCTCTTTGCCCGCAGCCACCGTTCACACGGACCGTTCGAGGCGGCCTTCATGCCGGTCGGCGCCTACGATCCCTGGATCGCGAATCATTGCACGCCCGAGCAAGCCGTCGCAATGGCTGACGCAGCCGGGGCGCGGTTGTTTGTGCCGATCCATCACCAGACGTTTGAACTCAGCCGCGAGCCGTTCGACGAGCCGCTCGAACGCACCCGCGCCGCCCTCGCGGCGGAACCCGATCGGCTGCCCCTGCATCAGATCGGGCAGACCGTGGTCGTCTAGCGCCCGCTGCCGTCCCGCGTTCACCGCCCAGCGTCCACCGACCAGGCTGGGTCAGCCGGCACTCAGCGGGCCAGTCGGTCGTGTGGCCGGGCTCTCTCGGCAAGCAAAACCGGGACTTAACAGGCTGGTCGCGTGGAAACAGACTTGTTGAATTCCTTGAATTCCAAGCGTCTCCGCTTGATGTCTCCCGGGCCATTTCGCCACACTCGGCGACGCCCGTTCCGCCCGTGCGGACGCGATCACTCACGGCGTACACCACCCCCACCCCTCAAGCTTCGTTTCGAACATGAACAGACCCGCTCCCCGTCTTCTGTCGTTGCTTGTCCTGACACTCGGCCTTCTGACGGCGCCGACGCTTCTTCTCGCGCAGGCCAACCGGACCCAAAGTGCCGGTAGCCAGACGCCGAATACGGAGACCTGGAAATGGAATGACTTGGTCAACCGTCCGGAACGCTGGGCTCCGGAAGTGAAGCTGAAGGAGTCCCTTGAGTTCCAGGACGGGAGCTCCGTTCCCGCTGGCGCCATCCTGCGCGTCACTCGGGTGATGCCCCGTCAGGTGGAGGCGCTGTTGCCCGACGGCGCCGGGGTGGCGCTCGAACCCAATCACACGGATCTGCTTGAGGCCTCCAATCGCTACTGGCAAAGCCTGACGCCGGAACAGCGCGCGGTCGACCTCGCCGCCATCAGCAAGGATCGCACGCTCCTCCCACCGTTCGTCACCACGTATGTTCAGCTCGACTTCCCGAAGGATGTGAAGAAGCCGGGCGACGAGGTCATTGCGGCAGACGTGGTCAAGCAGGCGCTGCATGTCTGGAGCATGGCCGACGCCCAGGCGATCGCCATTCCCCCGACGCAAACGGACCTGCTGGTGCGGGCGCGCGCGCTGGCCGCCTTGCCGTTGGAGCAGCGCCAAAAGGCGCCCTGGCTCACGGACTATGCCGCGGCCCTGGAAAAGGCGAAGGAGGAAAACCGAAACGTGTTCCTCTTTTTCACCGGCTCCGATTGGTGCGGCTGGTGCATGCGTCTGGAACGGGAGATTCTTCGCATGCCCGAATTTGCGGATTTCGCGGCGGAGAACCTTGTCCTGGTCAAGCTGGACTTCCCCCGTGGCTTCCGCCTGCCGGCGGCCCAGACCAAGCAAAATCAGCAACTCGCGCAGCAGTATGGTGTCCGTGGATACCCGACAGTCGTCGTCCTGAAGCCCGACGGAACCGTAGCGGGTGACCTCGGCTACGAGACCGGCGGTCCGAAGCCGTTCATCGAAAAGCTGCAGAGCCTCTGAAAGAACCGGCGCGACGACACGCGCCCCCAATCGAGAAAGGCGCGCCCCCGGAAGGCGGCGCGCCTTCTT
>JAEWIY010000002.1 GCA_023386835.1 Verrucomicrobiota bacterium | reverse complement strand
GACCACGAGGTCGCGGACCTGCCGGCGGCCCGGCTCAAAGATCGAGTAGATCGATCCGTCGGCATCGGAGTTGATCTTGTTCCACCGATCCAGCCGCAGCAGCCAGATGGACGCGTTCGACTGGGTGTCAAAGTCACAGATCAACACCCGACGTCCCTGCTTGGCCAAGGCCGCAGCCACATTCACGAGGAGCGACGTCTTGCCCACTCCTCCCTTGTAGTTGATGAAAGCGATCTTACGTGCCATCGAAATTGTAGTTAGCGCGACCGCTCGCGCCCTTCCGGACGATGCCGCTATCGTCGCGGACCGCTAGGGGCAAAAACCCCCAGAGGGGTTTTGACGGCTTTTTCAAAAGGGACTTCGCCACCTGTGACACGAACGTCACGCGGCCGCCGCACCAACGCCATCGAGCGCGTCCACACTGCGGCCATGCGCCCCTCGATTCTGACCGTTGATGATGAAGAAGACGTGACCGAGCTCGTCCGTTTCCATCTCACCCGAGTGGGTTGTGACGTACGGACCGCGTCGTCCGGCAAAGCGGCGCTGCAAGCGATCAACGACTCGCGCCCTGATCTGCTGATCCTCGACCTGATGTTGCCAGACATCGACGGATTCGGGATCTGCGAACTCCTGCGACGACAGCCCGCTACAGCGACACTGCCGGTCATCATTTTGTCCGCCTGGCAATCGAGTGACTCGCGCCAACTCGGCCTCGACCTTGGCGCACTGGCCTACATCACCAAACCGTTTCGTCCACGAGAGCTCGTGCAGCGTGTGCAATCCCTGCTGGCGGAACGGACCGAACCAGCACGACCGCCGTCCTGAAGCGAAGAACGTGCTGACACCGGACGACCGGGCCGCACCATGTGGTCCGATGATGGACAAGCAAAAGCTCCGCGCCGCGATTCTCGATCGCCTGGCCGCCGACTTGGACCTGCAACTGCGGGCGGCGAACCTCGCCCGCGACGAAGCCATCAGTGAGGAGAGCAAAGCCGAGAACAAGTACGACACTCGGGCGCAGGAGGCGGCGTATCTGGCGCAAGGTCAGGCCCGCCAGGCGGCGGAGATCCAGGAAGCCATGACGCTGTACCAGCAGCTCCCGATGGACGCCATCAACGGCTCCGTCACCTTGGGCGCGCTGGTGGAACTCGGCGGCGCGGGCGGTGAACGGTTCTACTTTTTCGGGCCGCGCGCCGGTGGGCTCGACGTCGAGATCGACGGCACTTCCATCACGGTGGTCACACCAGCCTCACCGCTCGGGCGTCAGCTCTTCGGCCGCCGCGTGGGCGACCAGGTCAATTTGCCCGGGCGAACGCGGCCGGTGCTGCAAACCATTACGGCGATCTACTGAACGAGAGCGCCGCGCCAACGGTACCCGTTGTGTCGCGTCGCACGGCGGCGGCGGACCTCACTGCCTCGACGCCGAACGTCGCGTCAGCTCTGCCCTTGCGCGTCGTACACCTGCACGCGGGCCCACAGGTCTTTGCAGCGGGCAATGAATTCCAGGTGCACGGGATGGGCTTGATACGCGTCGTGTTGCGCGACGTCGGTGAAGACGCACGTGATCGAATACGAGAACGAAAGGTCGACCACCGGTCGGGCCGGCACTGCGGCCGGCGTGCCCAGGTAGAAGGCTTGTACTTCGGGGATTTCACCGAGTCGGGCCACCTCACGCTGGAAGAGCGCGCGCTGGTCGGGCGAAAGATCCGGGCGGAGGTAAAAGTAAACCGTGTGGACGAGCATCACGCGCAGGTTGTCGTGAAGGCGGGTGCGCTGCCAAGCCCGGGATTGAAACGCCGCCCCGCCCTGCCCTAGTTCTGGCCGATGTCACGTTGGATTGCAGTTTGGGCGGCCCTCTTGCTCGTTCCCGTTTTGTCCGGACAGCCGGTCCCTCCGGAGCTGGACGAGGCCCTCGCGCGATTGAGCACCAATGCACCACGGGGCTGGGGCTTCACCCAGACGTCGGAGGGCGAAGGACGCAGCCGCGTTGAACGCTACGTTCCTCTCGGCCCCACCCCTGCGCGCTGGGAACTGCTGCAGATGGACGGCCGGGCGCCGACCGACGGTGAGCTGGAAAGCTACCGCAAAAACCAGGTCCTTCGCGAAGGCGCGAATCCGGCCCCGAACGTGAAGGAGCAAATCGATCGCGCCACGTGCGAAAAAGTCGGCGACGAGGGCGATCGCAGCACGTGGCGTTTTCGCCTCGTGCCGGGAACGAAAGACGCATGGGCGCCCCACATGGCGGCCACGTTTACGCTCCACCGGCCCTCGGGCACGATTGAGACAGTCGAACTGGCCAGCTTCGAACCTTTCTCACCGATGTTTCTCACCAACATCGCCGAGGCGCGCACCACCATGCGGTATTCGCTGCCGGACGGGGACCGACCGTCCCTGTTGCAGGAGATCATCGTCAAAGTGCGCGGAAGCGCGTGGTTTTTTCGCTCGCTCGATTCGCACCTGACCGTGCGGTACTCGGATTATCGCTACTACGGACGCAAGCCGGACACGACTCCGGCCCAGCCCTGACGGCCGCGCGCTTTTCCCGTTGGCCACCGGCGCCCGGGTTCATCAGGGTAGCACCATGGCAATGACGTGGCTGGCCAATGCTGATTTCGACACGGCGTGGGCGCATGCCTCGTGGGTCGATTTTGACCGGTCGAAGGCGAGCGCGCGACAGATCGCGATCCTGCCGGTGTACGGATTCAGCGACCACGGGCTGGGGCTGGCGCTGGACGCCGAGGAGGCCATCGGCAGCGAGGTGCTCCACCGCGCCGTCCTGAGCTGCAAGGCGGTGCTGTCGCTGCGGGTGCTGCCACCGCTTCGTTTTGGCGTGGCTCCATACCGAGCGGGTGTGCTCGGTACGGATACCGACACGGCCGAACGCCTGCTCCGCGAGATCTCGGCCAGCGTAGTTGAGTCAGGGATACGCAAGCTTGTCTTTTTCGTCACCAGCCCCTGGCAAGCCGAATTCATCGACGCAGCGTCGCGGGACGTGCGTGTCGAACTGCAACTGCAGACCTTCGTCATCAACCTGAGCGGGCTCGGGCTCGGATTTCATCCCAACAGCCGCAACCGCGCGGTCGTGCAGGCCATCGTGTCCTTTCTGCTCGGCCAGGCGCCGGAACCCGCGCCGCCCGGCGTCACGGTGGAAACCGATTTCCGTCCCGGCCGGTGGGACCAACCGCCGCCCGTAACGGCCGTCGACGCGGATTGCGACGCGGCCGCGGTGCTGGCGGAGGCCGGCCTGCGGCTGGCCCGGCTACTGGCGGAGATCGACGCGCGCGCGCCGTTGGGCTCGCTCGATCACCGGCCGCCGGTCGAACTTCCCTGGGCTCCAGCCCGGCGCCATCTGCTCGCTCCGTCAGTCTGGCCGACGTACCGGCACCGCTACCTGCCGGCGCTGACCCGCGCCGCGCTGGACGCGTTGCCGGAAAAGGAGCGGGCGTTTGTCATCATCCCGACTGGCGCGATTGAGCAGCACGGGCCGCATCTGCCTGTCGGTGTGGATGCGATTCTCGGCCAGGCGTGGCTGAACGCCGCCCTGCCCCTACTGCCACCCGACCTGCCCGTCTGGATCGCGCCACCCATCCTGGTCGGCAAGAGCAACGAGCACATCGGCTTCCCGGGAACACTCACGCTGTCCGCGGCTACCTTGCGGCGGTTGCTGTTTGGCCTCGCGTCTGAACTCAAGGCGCTCGGCTTCCGGCAAATCGGGATTCTGAATACACACGGCGGGAACAGCGCCGTCCTCGTTTATACCTTACGCGAAATCCAGGTGCAGCTCGGGCTGCGGGCCGGGATGATCAATCATCCGTACCGTCCGCCAGTCTCGGCCCAGGAGACGCAATACGGGTTCCATGCCGGGGAATGGGAAACGGCTCTCATGCTGGCGGTCGCCGGCGAGACGGTCCGGATGGAGCAGGCCGTTTGCGAGTATCCAGCGCGTCTCGACGACCCAGGCGAGCTGCGGCCGGAGAGTGCACCCGCGATCTTCTCCTGGATCACCAGAGACATCTCGCGAAGCGGCGTGATGGGTGATGCCACCGCCGCGCGGCCGGACAAGGGCGCGACCTGGTTCGCCGAAGCTGCCGCCGCGCTTGCCCAGCGGATCGAAGCGCTCGCCCGCGGCCCGGCTTAGCCGACTCGAGTGTTCGCGCTCTCAGAGCGGCTCCAAAGCAACGAACGCCCAGTGGCGATCGAAGGCTACACCAGTTCGCTCAACGGGAGCGACGCGCGACCTCGGCCGCGCGTCGATACTGATCGCGAAACGTGTCACCGAGTTCCTTGGCCATCTCGATCTCGTCGACTTTGTTGCGGGAGCCGAGCGCCTGTTTGATCCGTCCGCGCGCCTCCTCGTACGAAACGGCATTCAAATCCTGAAGGATCGCCAGGGCTTCCGCGGGTTGCCCCGCGGCCAGGATCTCCTGCCACGCAGCGCGCAGCTCGGAATGGGTATCCTGGCACATGATGCGGATGATGAAGGCGAGCTCGCGGAACAGCGATCCGGTCCACGCTACGCGGTAGATCAGTTGCTCGCCCTCACGGTAGGGTGACGCCTCCGGATCGCTCACGTACTGCTCGAAGCCGGAGGTGTAGAAGTCGCGCCGCACGGGCAGTCGTCGCAGCGCAAAATGCTCCGGCCCACCAGGAGTCCCCGGACGAAAGTTCCACAACTTCTGCCCCTCCATCGAGAGCGCAAAATCGATGAACGCCAAAGCGACTTCCCGGTTTGGCGCGCCGCGTAACAACGCCACCGGATCGACCGAACTCACGCTGCCGCCAGCCGGTGCCACGTACCCGACCCGTCCGGGATCGCCTCGCCGATCCACCGCCTCCGCCTGTTGCCGTCCGTAGAAGTCGATCGTCATTCCGACGGCGCAGTTGCCCGCCGCCACATCGATGTTCGGTTTCTGCGACGTATCGGTGAAATACCGGGAGTTGGCCCCGACGATTTGGAGAAGCTGCAACCCGGCGATCCAACCTTCGGATACCGCTTGAGCCTCGATCTCCGCGGGGTCCCGCCCGGCGTCCGTGCGCTGCAGTTCATACAGGCGCCGCTGCATCTGTTCCTGGACCACGTTCTCGAACGCCTTCGCGATCGAGCCGCTCTTGGTTGGATCAGCCAGCGCCACTTCACCAAAAAATTTCGGGTCCTGCAGATCCGCCCAGCCCGACGGTGGCGTCGCGAACCCGGCACGCTCCAGTGCGTCGCGATTGTAGACGATCCCGTAACTGCTCAGCACGGTGCCAATCCAGCGCCCTTGCGCGTCCCAATACTCCTCGCCGGCAAACTCCCGCGGAATCACCTCATTGCGGAACCACTCGGGGTAACGTTGCATCACGCCGCTATCAACGATCCGACCTGCGGCCGCCTGGCGGATAAAATCGTAGGTGCCGCCGCCGAAGAACAGATCGATCCCGCAGCTGACCTCCGACTGCAGGAAGGCCTCTCGCGCCTCGCGCGCTTCGGCGGGTGCATCGGCAGCCAGGCGTCCGTCCTGAAAACCAGCTTGCACGAGGTTGCTCCAACGACGTTTCAGCACCCCGGTCCAGTAATTGCGGAAGGACGCGATGTACTCGCCCTCCAGGAAACGAGCGATCTCGCTGGTGCCGCCGATTACCCGCCAATCGATGAAAACGCGGCGGCCGGTCTGCTCGAAGTACCACTTCTCAAACCCCCGGCTGAACTCATAGCGGATCGCTTCGTTGTGCGGGGTAATGATGACGAGATTGACGTCGGCCTGAGCGGGCGTGGCTCGACGCGGTCGCAGCACAAACGGTAGCGCCACCGTGATCGCCAGCGCCAACAGGATGAGGACACGCTTGAGCATGGCGGCAGGCGACGACGCCTCAGCGCGTCAGCACGACCACGTCGTTTGGATCCACGTTGGCGTGAAATTCACCCGCCGAGGACGCGCCGACATGCTTGGGATTCACCTCGTAGATCTTGAGAGCCGTATCACCGGCCACGAAGTGATATTGCGCCACCTCACCGAGGTAAACGGACTCCCCGATCCGGCCGCGTACATTGTTCTCCGCTTCCGGTCGGTCCGTCAGCGTCCAGCACTCGGGCCGGATCGACAACGTCACGGTGTCGCCCACCGCCGGCTTGGCGCCGGGGTCCCCCAGCACACCGGTGAACCGCCCAACTGACGTGTCCACGCGAGCGCGATCACCGTCCAGCTCCAGGACGCGGCCCTGCAGAAAATCAGTTTCACCAATGAAGTGCGCGACCGTTTTGCACGTGGGCCGCCGGTAGACTTGACGCGGAGTGCCCGTTTGGAGGATGTGCCCGCTCTCCAGGATCGCCATCCGATCGGCGATCGAGAGCGCCTCCTTCTGGTCGTGCGTCACGTACACCGTCGTCAGTTTGAATTCTTTGCACACGCGCCGGATTTCCGTGCGCATTTCCAGGCGCAGCTTGGCATCAAGATTCGAAAGCGGTTCATCCAACAACAAACAACGCGGACGAATCACCAACGCTCGCGCGAGCGCGACCCGTTGTTGCTGCCCGCCGGAGAGTTGGTTCGGCTTACGTTCCGCGTAGGTGTCCATGCGCACGGATGCCAGCGCATCGGCGACGCGACGCTTGATCTCGGGCTTCGGCACCCGACGCTCCTCCAGACCGAACGCCACGTTCTCCGCCACCGTCATGTGCGGCCAGAGCGCGTAGCTTTGGAACATCATTCCGGTGTTCCGCTTGTGCGGCTCGAGACGCGTCACGTCTTCGTCGCCAAAAAAGATGCTGCCCTCCTCCGGGATGTAGAAGCCGGCCATGCTCCGCAGCAGCGTGGTTTTGCCGCAGCCACTGGGGCCGAGCAGGAAGAACAGTTCGCCCGGCTCGATCCGCAGAGTGAGGTGGTGCAGCGCCACCGTCGGGCCAAACCGCTTGGTCAGGTTTTCAATCCGGATTGAGATCATGCGCGGCGGTTAAAGCCCGGCCGAAGCAAGATTTCGGGTCACGGTGAGTCAAAGGAAAATACCCCCGGAAACCAGGCCCAAACGCAACGGCGCAAAACCCGACGCCTCGAGGGTCCGGCCTTGCGCGGTTCGGCGCAAACCGGCTTGCTGGGACCGCCGCATGGCCAGCACCGTCAAGATTCATCCGGCCCACGCCGACCTCGAAAGCATCCTGGTGACCGAAGACGCGATCCGCCGCCGCACGCGCCGGCTCGGCCGCGACATCGAAGCGACGTACGGCACCGAGGAAATCACGATCGTCTCAATCATCAACGGCGCCGTGCTGTTCACTGCAGATCTGCTCCGGGCGATCCCCAACCCGGTGCGCCTCGATTGCATTCGGATCTCGAGTTACCGGAACGAGACACGATCGATCGGAAAGCCCCAGCTGATCCACAGCCTGACGCTGGACGTGACGAACCGGCACGTTCTGCTGATCGATGATATTCTGGATACAGGAAAAACGCTCTCGATGGTCGTGGAGGTGATTCGCAAACTCTCCCCCGCGAGCATCAAAACCTGCGTGCTGCTCGACAAAAAAGGGCGTCGCGAGGTGCCGTTCGAGGCCGACTTCGTCGGTTTCGAAATTCCCGACAAGTTTGTTGTCGGTTACGGCCTCGATTTCGCCGAACGTTATCGCAACCTGCCCTGCATCGGCGTGCTCAAGCCACACCTGCAAAATCCGCCGGAGTGGGCCTGACGCGGCTGTCCTGCGCTCCACAAAAGCGAAAACGACAACGACCCCACCCCGCATGCCTCCTGCCGTGTTTCGCCTGCTGCTGCCGATTCTTCTGCTGCTCTCCGGAACGATCGGCTGGAGCCAGGGGGAACGGTCACGCGAGAGCGGCCGGGTGGTGCTTTATGCCGAAGCCGATTTTAAGGGCGACATGCTCGTCCTGTACCCGGGCGACCGGATTGAGGACCTCGCCGCTGAGACGTTTGCCAACGGAGCACTCATCAATGATCGGATCTCTTCGATTCGCATCGATGGGGCCGTCCGACTGATGGCTTACATGGACGGTCGTTTGAAGGGCGACGTGCTCGAGTTGACCGAGAGCCACTCCAATCTCGCCGACCTCGCCGGGCCCAGCCGCCGTCGCAACTGGAATGACTGCATCTCGTCGCTGGTGGTCGAACACGCGCGGCTCGCCCCGACCGTGCGCCGCCCGGGCGGCAGCGGGCGCGGCGAAATGCCCGGTCCGCGCATCGAGTTGTATTCGGAAGCCAATTACCGTGGCGCCCGGCTGACGCTCGCGGTCGGTGACCGGGTGCGCAACCTGGCGGACGTGGGATTCGAGGACGGCAGCGAAGCCAACGACCGGATCTCCTCCATTCGCGTTCACGGCGGAACCGCTGCGGTCGCCTACAGCGACGGCGAGTTTCAGGGCGAAAGCCTCATCATTGAAGAGAGCCTGCCCAACCTCGCGCTCGTGACCGGACTCCCCGGAGGTCGGTCCTGGAATGACGTCATTTCCTCCCTGATCGTCTCGCACCAGCGCAGTGTGGTGGATCCCGAGGGCGTGATTGCACGCGCGTACCAGGAGCTGCTGGGCCGTCCGCCCGATGCAGAAATGCTCGCGCATTATGCCCGCGCGATGCGGCAGCAGGGCTATACGGAAACCGAACTCCGCAACGAGCTGCGCCGGAGCCGCGAGTACCGCGAACGCGAGGCCGACCTGGTCGTGGCCAAGGCCTATCGCGCCGTCCTGCGACGCGAGCCCGACGCGGAAGGCCTGGCGCATTACCGGAAGCAGGTCCTGGAGCGCGGCTGGTCCGAGTCTGACGTACGCGCGGCGCTCCGCCAAAGCGACGAGTATCGAAAACGCTGAGACGCTCCGCCGCTGCAGCGTCGGTGTTGTCCAAAAAAAGACGCCGCCCCAAGCGGGAGCGGCGTCGGTTATGGCTAAACGAAACTCGTCGTCAGGAGTTCACCTCGGTGTCAGCCGGCGGCTGTGACTCGCTCGACTGCTTCTGGCGAAACTCGAGCTTGTCGCCGTTGCGCACGACCAGAACGGGTTCTCCGTCCTTCACGTCGCCACGGATGATCGCCTCGGCCAGCGGATCCTCCAGGTAGTGCTCGACCGCACGACGCAAGGGACGCGCGCCGTACTTCTCGTCATACCCCTTGTCGATCAGCAGTTCCTTCGACTCCGGCGTGAACTCGAGCGTGATCTTCCGCTCGGTCAGTCGCTGGGCGAACTTGTGGACCTCGATCTCGACGATCTTGACCAGGTCGGACTTCTCGAGCGGACGGAAGAAGATGATGTCCGAGATACGGTTGAGGAACTCGGGCTTGAACACCCGCTTGGCCTCTTCCAGCACCTTTTCGCGCATCTTCTCGCTGTCGCTGAAGTTGCTCGCGGCCGCCGCAAAGCCCATCGACGTCTGCCGCTGCAGCAGCTGCGCCCCGACGTTCGACGTCATGATGATGATGGTATTGCGGAAGTCGACGGTCCGACCCAGGGAGTCGGTCAACCGGCCATCCTCGAGGATCTGCAACAGCAGCTGGAGGACGTCTGGGTGGGCCTTCTCCACCTCGTCGAACAGGATCACGGCGTACGGCTTGCGGCGCACGGCCTCGGTCAGCTGACCACCTTCCTCGTACCCGACGTAACCCGGAGGCGAGCCGACCAGGCGCGACACGGCGAACTTCTCCATGTACTCGCTCATGTCGATTTGGATGAGCGCGTCTTGGTTGCCGAACATCTGCGCAGCCAGCTGCTTGGCGGTCTCCGTCTTGCCGACACCCGTCGGACCAACGAAGAGGAACGAACCGATCGGACGGCGCGGGTCCTTCAGGTCGGCACGTGAGCGGCGCAGCGCGCGCGCGATCGCGATCGCGGCGACATCCTGACCCACCACGACCTTCTGAATTTCCTTTTCGAGACCGAGCAGGCGCTCGCTTTCCTTCTTCTCCATCCGGGAGAGCGGAATGCCCGTCCAATCCGCGACGACCTGCATCATGAGGTCTTCGTCGATGGTCACGCGCTTCTCTTCCCGCGCCTTCTTCCAATCCTCGGTGATCTGCTCCTGCTTGGCGCGCAGCTGCTTCTCCTGGTCGCGGAAACGCGCGGCCTCTTCGAAGTGCTGCTTGGCGATCGCATCCTCCTTCTGGGCGCACACCGTCTCGATCTCCTTCGACAGGTTCTCGATCTCCGGCGGGCGGTTGAGAGAGGCGATACGCGCACGGGAACCGGCCTCGTCCATCACATCGATGGCCTTGTCCGGCAGGAAACGGCCGGTGATGTAGCGATCGGACAACTTCGCGGCGGTCTCCAGGGACTTGTCCGTGAAGATGGCCTTGTGGTGATCCTCGTACTTGCCCCGGATGCCCTTCAGGATCGTGACGGTGTCGTCAACCGACGGCGGCTCGACCTTGACGGATTGGAAGCGGCGGTCGAGGGCGCTGTCCTTCTCAATGTACTTGCGGTACTCGTTCAGGGTCGTTGCACCGATGCACTGCAGCTCTCCGCGGGAGAGCGCGGGCTTGAAGATGTTCGAGGCGTCCATCGCGCCTTCGGCGGCGCCGGCGCCCACGATCGTGTGCAGCTCGTCAATGAACAGGATGATGTTCTTCGCGCGCTTGATCTCGTCCATTACGGCCTTGATCCGCTCTTCGAACTGACCGCGGTACTTGGTGCCCGCGACCATCAGGGCGAGGTCGAGCGTGATGACCTTACGATCGATCAGGATTTCCGGAACGATGCCGTTCGCGATTTCCTGCGCGAGACCTTCAACGATGGCCGTCTTGCCGACACCAGCCTCGCCGATCAGCACCGGGTTGTTCTTGGTGCGGCGGCACAGGATCTGGATGACGCGACGGATCTCGTTCTTTCGGCCCACCACCGGGTCGAGCTCACCCTTGCGGGCCAACTCGGTCAGGTCGCGACCAAACGCCTTTAGCGCGGGAGTCTTAACTTCCTTCTTGTCGTCACCGCCGCCGCGGGGAGACGGAGCCGCGGCTTCCTCGCCGCCGCCACCACCACCGCCGGTGCCTTCACCGCCAGAGAACTGGGGATCCAGTTCACGGAGGATTTCGTTCCGCGTGCGCTCGATATCGATATCGAGGGACTTGAGCACGCGCGCCGCGACACCCTCTCCTTCACGCAGCAAACCAAGCAAAATGTGCTCGGTGCCAACGTAGGAGTGGTTGAGCGCCTTGGCCTCCTTGCCCGCGAGGGCGAGGACCTTCTTGACGCGCGGAGTGTAGGGAATGCTGCCTTGGGACTTCGTTTCGGTGCCGGTGCCGACCTGCTTTTCGACGGCGCCACGCACGGTCTCCAAGTCGAGGCCCATCTTCTGCAGGACGCTCACCGCGACACCTTGGCCCAGCTTAATCAGTCCGAGCAGGATATGCTCGGTGCCAACGTAGTTGTGGTGAAATCGGTCCGCCTCCTTGCGAGCCAGCGCTAGCACCTGCTGGGCGCGAGGGGTGAAATTGTTCATCGGTTCAGACATCGTGGAGGGACGGAATGCTTAGTTGTTACTGTTATTAAAGGGATATGCGGGGCGGGCAAACTTGGCAAATTCACCCCGGAGACGCGCGGCTCTCAACATGTCGCGCTCGGCGGATTCCAGCTCGGGTTTCCCGGACGCATACTGAACGTGGCCGGGCTGGGCCTCAATAAAGAGACGGTCGATAATCGCCCGGGTTTCATCCGGGAAGACGCCGAGGTCGACACCGAGCCGCAGTAGCGAGAGCAGGTTCATCGCCTCACTCGAGGTCAGCAGGTGGCTGTGCTGCAGGATGCCAAAGGCCCGGCCAATCTTGTCCTGCAACTTGTGCGGATCGCTTTCGATCAGCTTCTCGCGGGCGTTGACCTCGTGATCGATGATCGACTGGAGCACACTTTGCAGCCGCTTGATGATGTCCTCTTCGGACTCACCCAGCGTCGTTTGGTTCGAAATCTGGAAAATGCTGCCGCTGGCGTCGGACCCTTCTCCAAACAGGCCACGCACCACCATGCCGAGTTGGTTCACCGCTCGGACAACTTTCTCCATCTGTCCGGCGATCACCAAAGCCGGCAGGTGCATCATGGCCGACGCACGCATGCCGGTTCCAAGATTGGTCGGGCAAGCGGTCAGATAGCCCAGCGTCGGGGAAAAGGCGTAGTCGAGGGAGTCCTCCAGCGCTGTGTCGAAGCCGTTGATCGTGTTCCACGCCTTCTTCAGCTGGAACCCGGCGCGCAGAACCTGAATTCGAAGATGATCCTCCTCATTGATCATCACCGAGAGACTCTGGTCGCGGTTGATCACCACGCCGGAACCGGACTTGGATCCGCTCAGCTCGCGGCTGATCAGGTGCCGCTCGACCAGGATCTGCCGCTGCAACGGGTCGATCTCGGTCACCGGGACATTGAGGCACCGCTTCATCGCGTTGGTCGATGTCACGGCGGATCGGCACTGAGCGAGGACCTCCTCCCGCTCCGACCGATCGGCCCATCCCGGGAATGAGCGGTTCGCCAGGTTGCGAGCCAGCCGAATGCGCGTCATGAGCACGATCGCACACTTCGTCCCGGAGCTGCCGACGTCGGTCAGCTCGGATGGACTGGAGAGAAGTGAATCGATGGTGATCCCGCTCATGAGCTCACTTTAGGCGAATCGAAGGCTTGGCGCACCTGATGAATCTCGTCACGAAAACGCGCCGCCTCCTCGTACCTCTCGGTCCGAATTGCCTCTTGCAATTCGGTTTCAAGCCGGGCGAGACGCTCAGTCAGCGTCTTTCGGTCGAGCGCGCGTTGCGGCACCTTGCCGACGTGTGCGGTGCCCTTGTGCATATTGTCGAGCATCGGCTCGAGTGTGGCAGCAAAGGTCTCGTAGCAGTGCGGGCAGCCGAAACGACCCTGCTTCTTGAAGTCAGCCTGGGTGAAGCCGCACTGCTCACAACGCAGTCCGGAAGTCACCGGGGGCTCGGGATTCAACGAGGCCTTCAACAACAAATCGGCCAAGGAGAACCCGCTCGGGTCCGTCACACCCTTGGCCTGGGCGCATTCCTCGCACAGGTCGACCTTGTGCACCTTGTTATTGACGATTTGCGTCAGGTGCACGGTCGCCGGGTTGGAGCAAAGGTCGCATTTCAGCGGACTGGCCATTTTGGAGAGGGAAAATCGAACAAGCTTTCGACACGAAAGGCGGGCGGATAAACCACCTCCGTGACTTGCACCCACCATGCCAAAGCCTCTCGGGGTGGCAAGACGCGGAAATGAATTGCTGCGCACGAGGCAACGTCCCTTCTGCAGGGTGCTTGCACTCTTAACGTCGGCGCGCCGCTCTGGCGCACCGGCGCGTCGTCCGCCGGGCGAATCGGCGCACCCGCAACGCGCCGGACCGCCGCGCTGAAACCGAACCTTAGAGCTTCGTCCCTTCGGTACGGACCCGGCGGCGGAACGCCTCGAGCACGCCTCGGAAAATCGGACCCGGGCGACCTGAGCCAATTTCACGCCCATCGAGCTTCACGACCGGGATCACCTCCGCCGCCGTGCCGGTCAGGAAGCATTCGTCGGCATTCCAGAGGTCGTACCGGGTAAGATCGTGTTCGACGATCGGCACGTTCAACTCGCGAGCGATATCGAAGATCGCGTCCCGAGTGATGCCCTTCAGCGCCCCTTGCTGGGCCGCCGGCGTGTAGAGGGTGCCCTTGTGAACAATGAACACGTTGTCGCCGGTGCACTCCGCCACAAAGCCTTGATCGTTCAACATGATGGCTTCGAGGGCGCCGTATTGCTTCGCCTCCATTTTCGCCATGATGTTGTTGAGATAGTTGAGCGACTTGATGGCCGGACTCAGCGCCGCCGGGTTGGTTCGCCGCGTCGGGACGGTCACGATCTCCAATCCCTTCTCGTAGTGCTCGGCTGGATAAAGCGCGATCTTGGCTGCGATGATGAAGACCGACGGCTTCGGGCACAGCCAGGGAGAAAGACCCAGGTCGCCGACTCCGCGCGTCACCACCAACCGAATGTAACCGTCCTGCAGCTCATTCGCACGACACGTCTCACAGACGGCCGCGGAGAGCTCCGCGCGCGTCATGGGCAACTTGAGCATGAGCGCCTTGGCCGAGTACTCGAGACGCTCGAGGTGCTCCTCCAACCGGAACACGTTGCCCGAGTACAAACGAATCCCCTCGAAGATGCCGTCGCCGTACAAAACGCCATGGTCAAAAACCGAGACCTTGGCTTCCGCTGCATCGACCAGCTTTCCGTCGAGGAAGATTTTCATGGAGCCGCGCAGCGTAGGGAGTCGCCGCGGGAATTGTCCAGCCCGGCAGGGTGTTTCTTCTTGTGTTCGCACGACGGAGAGGCGCACTGTGCCGGTGCTGGCCGCACTCAACACGTACTGCCATGCACACTACCCTCCTCCGCCGTCAGGGCTTCACCCTGATCGAGCTGCTGACCGTCATTGCCGTCATCGGAATCCTGGCCGCGATCATCATCCCCACGGTCGGGAAAGTTCGCGAAACGACTCAACGTACGGTCGACGCGAATAACCTCCGCGAACTCGCGAAAGCGGCGACGATCTACGCCACCGAAAACCGGGACGCGTTGCCGAATCCCGACCAGACCGGTCGTGCGATCACCGGCGGGCAGAAGTATCACCAGTGGTTCGGCCAGTTGGCCAAATACACCGGTTTTAACGATCCCGCCCTGCTCGTCTCCAAGAACGACGGCGCCGTCGACGCCACCCAGCTTCCGCCGACGATCATGGATCCCAGCGACGCGGCCGGTCAGGCCTTGCAGACGGAGTTCGCGGCCCTTGCCGCCACCACCTTTAACGTCGTGGGTGGACTCCGGCTGAACGACCCCGCCACCACCCCGCTGGCGTTCAGCCGTGGGCTGAAGACGGATGGGACTTGGAACGCCACCGGAACCCAAGCGGACGATGTGGCGATCGGACCGTATAAGGACTCCGGCGGCCACGTCGTATTCCTGGGCGGGAATGTGCAATTCTTTAGCAACCTGAATCAGGCGCTCATTGCGAACACCGGCCAAACGACATCGGACCTCCGGCAGGCCGTTCCGAATCGCTCCACAGTGAAAATCTACGGGAGGGACTCGGCCAACGGCGTGGCCTCAGACGCGGGCACCGCGGCTGTTGCCGGGCCTTGAAGTCCGCTTCGACGCGCGCCGATTCACAGTAAATCGAACCGGTGGGCGCTCAGGCGTGTCGCTTAAGTCCCTCGCGGTGGCTCTGCTGCCGCTCACGTCGTTCTAAATACCGTTTACTGCCACGTTGGTCAGCGCCAGCGTGGCTTCCAACTGCATGAGTGCCGCCGCGCCAGCGCCCCACACCTATATCATTGGTCACCGTAATCCCGATGCGGATGCGATCTGCTCCGCCATCTCCTACGCCGCCCTCAAGGCCGCCAAAGGAGAAACCGGTTTCGCGGCGGCGCGCTGCGGCAATTCTAACGCCCGGATCGATACGATTCTCGCGCGGTTCCAGCAACCGCTGCCGATGTACCTCAGCGATGTCACCCCGCGGGTTCGCGACGTGATGGTGACCGACGTCATTACGGTCCAGCCTCACTCCACCTGCGCCGAGGCGCTGGAGTTGTTCGACCGGCATGATGTCCGCGTTCTGCCGGTGATCGGAGACGCCCGTAACGTCCAGGGTCTCATCTCCGTGTTCACCCTTGGCGGTTACTTCATGCCGAAGATCCACGAACCGCGCGAAATGCGGCGCGTCTACACCAGCCTGGCCAACATCGCACGTTCCCTGAAGGGCCGGATCATGAACCTGGAACGCGCGGACCAGGAGGAGGAACTCTTCGTCCGAATCGGTGCGATGGATGTGCGCTCCTTCTGGAAGATCTCCCAGGACGAGGGCATCCCCGCCAGCAAGTCGATCATCGTCGTCGGTGACCGGTGGGACATCCAGCAACGATCGCTCCAGATCGGCGTGCGAGCGCTGATCATCACCGGCAACTTGGCGGCCGACGAGGAGCTGATCGCGCAGGCCCAGGCCCGTGGGGTCTCGGTCATCGTTTCCCCATACGATAGCGCGACGACGGCTTGGGTCATCCGCACCGCCTCGACCATCGAACCGTTGATCGACCGGAAGTACTCCTCGATTTCGCCGGACATCCGGCTGTCAGACCTGCGCAAGAAGGTCGCCCAGACATCCACTCCGGCCTTCGTCGTTCTTAACGACCAGGGCCAGCTGATCGGAATTCTGACCAAGAGCGACGTGCTGCGACCGGTCAAAACGCGCCTCGTCCTGGTGGATCACAACGAAATGACGCAGGCCGTCGCAGGGGCGGACCAGGTGACAATCACCGAGGTGATCGACCACCACCGTCTCGGCTCCCTCAATACCGCCCAACCGATCCTCTTTATCAACGAGCCCGTCGGCTCCACCTGCACGATTGTCGCCGACCTCTTCCGCCGCGAAGGGCTTACCCCCTCGCCCGAGATCGCCGGCATCATGATGGGTGGGATCATCTCCGACACCTTGCACCTGAACAGCCCAACCTCCACGGAGAAGGATGGCGCGATACTGCAGTGGCTCGCGCGTATCGCCCAAGTGGATTCAAAGCGGCTGGCGGACGAAATCTTCAGCTCCGGCTCGGTCATCCTCGCCAACCCGCCGGAAAAGGTCATCCGGTCGGACTTCAAGATCTACGAGGAAGAAGGGCTGCGTTACGCGGTTTCCCAAGTCGAGGAACTTGGCTTCGGCAATTTCTGGCAGCACTCCCGCAAACTGGCCGAAGCGCTGCACGAGCTCTGCGCGGCCGAGCGCCTGTTGTTCGCCTGCCTGCTGATCACCGATATCAACACGCAGAACTCGCTGCTGCTGGTGAAGGGAGACCGTGAGTTCATCGCGCGGATCAATTACCCGCACGTGGAGAAGGACGAGATTTTCGACCTGCCAGGCGTCGTGAGCCGCAAGAAGCAGCTCATTCCGTACATCGGCAGCGTGCTGAAGGAGATGCAAAACGACGGGGCGTTGCCGTCCGCTCCTTCGGGCGAGCGGGTGACCTCGTTTGCGGAAGCGGCGTCCTGACGCCCGCCTCGCCCGCGCCTCCCCGCAATCGGCAAATTCCACCTGCGTTCGGCTGCGCTCTTGAGCGCAGGGCCGTCTGCGTGCAGGGTATTGTGTTTTCTCGCTCATGTCCTCCCTCGCCTCCGAAACCCCGGCCTCTGCGCCGAGCGACTTCATCCGCGACATCGTCGCGACCCATGTCGCCGAAAAGCGCTACCCGGGCATCGTGACCCGTTTCCCACCGGAACCGAACGGGTACCTGCACATCGGGCATGCCAAGTCGATCTGCCTGAACTTCGGGATCGCGCGGGAAAACCAGGGACGGTGTCACCTGCGAATGGACGATACGAATCCGACGAAGGAAGACGTCGAGTACGTGGAGTCCATCACGGAGGACGTGAAGTGGCTGATTGACGGTTGGGCCGATCACTGTCTCGCCCTCAAGCCCCGAGGAGCCACACCGGTTGCTGGTGAAGTGAACGGCACGGGTGACTTCGTTCAGCCTCCGGCTGCCGCAGGCCAGGACGCCGAGCCATTCTTCGCCAGCGACTACTTCGAGCAGCTCTACGTCTACGCGGAGCGCTTGATCGAGAAGGGTCTCGCCTTCGTCTGCGACCTCTCACCCGAAGAGACGGATCGATATCGCGGCACTCCCGACAAGCCGGGCACCGAAAGTCCGTTTCGCGGACGTTCGGTCAGCGAGAATCTCGACCTTTTCCGGCGCATGCGGGCGGGCGAGTTTCCGGATGGAGCGCGCACGCTCCGGGCCAAGATCGACATGGCCTCGCCCAACATCTGGCTGCGCGATCCCCTGCTCTACCGCATCCGTCATGTGGGACACCATCACGCCGGCGACAAGTGGTGCATCTACCCGCTCTACGACTTTGCCCACTGCCTGAGTGATTACCTCGAAGGGATCACCCATAGCATCTGCACACTCGAGTTTGAGGTCCATCGGCCGCTGTACGACTGGATCCTGGAAAGCCTCGACCTGCCACGCGTGCTGCCGCGCCAGTACGAGTTCGCGAAGTTGATCCCCAACTACACGATCGTGTCCAAGCGCAAGCTGCTGCAGCTCGTCAGCCAGGGCGCGGTCTCCGGTTGGGACGATCCGCGATTGCCCACCCTCTCCGGTTTGCGACGCCGCGGCATCCCGGCCGCCGCCCTGCGGCGGTTCGTGATCGGACTCGGGGTGACCAAGTACGAGAGCGTCACCGACATCGCCGTGCTCGAGCACGCCGTGCGTGACCATTTGAACGACATCGCTCCCCGGCGGTTTGCCGTGCTGGAGCCGATCAAGGTTGTCCTCACGAACATCCCGGAAGGCGAACGTTACTCGTGCGCCGCCCCGAACCACCCCAAAAACGAGACGCTCGGCTCCCGCACGCTGGAGTTCGGACGCGAGCTGTACATTGATGCGGATGATTTCGCCGAGGTCCCGCCACCGAAGTTCTTCCGGCTCAAACCGGGCGGCGAGGTGCGGTTGAAGTACGCCCTCGTCATCCGGTGTGACGAGGTCGTGAAGGATGCGGACGGCCGTCTGGTCGAGCTGCGTTGTACCGCCGACCTGAATACGCGAACTGGGCAGCCTGACGCCGATCGGAAGGTCAAAGGGACGATTCACTGGGTCGACGCCCAAACGGCGTGCTCCGCGGAAGTGCGCCTCTATGACCGTCTCTTCAATGTGCCGGAGCCGGATGCCGACGGTGACTTCATGAAGCATCTGAATCCGGCTTCATTGAAGGTCTTGACGGCGAAGCTCGAGCCGGCTTTGGCCTCTGCGCGATTGGAAGATCGATTCCAGTTCGAGCGTCTGGGCTACTTCGCGCTCGATCCGGTGGATAGCACGGCGGGCAAGCCGGTCTTTAACCGCACGATCACGCTCAAGGATACTTGGGCGAAGTAACCGCCCCCGGGCAGGTTCGTCGCTCTGTCCTCCGCGTTCGCCTGCTCAGGCGAGCGTGCGAAGGAAGCGCTCCAGTCGGGCCAGCACGCGCTCGCGGCCCAGGACTCGGAAGATCGAGGTCAAACTGGGGCCCGCATTCACGCCCGTAACGGCCAGGCGGGCGACCGATTGATAGTCGCCAAAGGCCAGGCCGTGCGCCGTGGCCACGGATTTGATGGCTTCCTCGATCGTGGCGTCGCTCAAGAAGTCGGCGTGAGCCAGTCCATCTCGCAGCTCCTGCAGGCGGGCCTTCGGCTCTCCCTTGGCCAACACCTTCGTCCGCGCCTTCTCATCCATCGGATAATCCTCCGTGAAGAAATAGCGCGTGTAAGCTGGCAGTTCCTCGATCGCTTTCAGCTTGGGTTGGCTGAGCGCCACGATCTCACGCAGGTACGATTCCTCCGGCCAGCCATCGGCAAACGTTCCCTGCTGCTCGAAGTAAGCCTTGGCCCGCGCGAAGTACGCGTCCGCCGGCAACTCCAGCAGGTACGTCATGTTCATGTGCGCGAGCTTCTTGTCGTCGAAGCGGGCGTTGCTCTGGTTTACCCCGGGCAGATCGAAACGCTCGATCACCTCCTGGATGGGCATCTTTTCCCGATCGTCCTTGGGATTCCATCCCAGCAGGCAGAGGAAATTCACCAGCGCCTCGGGCATGTAACCACGCTTCTGATACTCCTCAATCAGCGCGCCCTGGTCCCGCTTCGACATCTTGCCGGGCCCATTCTGCTTCAGGATGAGCGGAATGTGCGCAAACACCGGCCGCGGCGCGCCAAACGCGTCGAACAGCTCCGTGTGTTTGCTCGTGTTCGACAGGTGGTCCTCGCCGCGGATGACGTGCGTCACCTGCATCGCGATGTCGTCCACGACATTCACGAAGTGGAACACCGGATTCCCGTCGGAACGGAAAATGACGAAGTCCTTCTCCTCGGTTCGTTCGACCCGTCCGCGAATCGCATCTTCGATCACCTGCGGCTGGCCCGAGATCCGAAACCACGTCGCTCCATCCTTCTCGTACACACGACCCGTCGCCCGCAGCTTTTCCAGATACTCGCGATAGATCGCCGCGCGTTCGCTTTGCCGGTACGGGCCGAAGTTGCCGCCCACCTTGGGGCCCTCATCCCAGTTCATCCCCAGCCAGGTCAGGCTGTCATAGATCACATTGAGGAACGCCTCGCTGTTGCGCTCCTTGTCCGTGTCCTCAATGCGCAGGATAAAGACGCCGCCGGTGTGCCGGGCGTAGAGCCAGTTAAACAACGCGGTGCGGGCGCTGCCGATGTGAAAAAACCCCGTCGGACTGGGGGCGAAACGAACGCGGACCTGGCTCATGCGAAAAGCTCGGCTTGTGACGATGTGAAACGATCAGCAAGAACCAGCCCGTGTCTGCTGTCAAAGCCTCCTCCGCCCTCGATCCGGTGGACTTTCTCGCCCGCTGCGAAACGCTCGCGCGGCAGCGAGGGTTTCGAGTCGAGTCGTATGGTGAAGTTGTGCCGCCAGCTCGTTTTGCAGGTGTGCCTGCGCTCCCGTTGCTGGCCCTCACGCGACGCCGCGCCGGCCCCCGGCCACGAATCTACGTCTCTGCCGGGATCCACGGCGACGAGCCCGCCGGCTCGGAGGCGCTCCTGCAGTTGATGAACGAGGGTGTGTTCGACGATCGCGCCACGTGGCTGCTGGCACCGTTGCTCAACCCGGCCGCGTTTCTCCTCGGCACGCGCGAAAACGCCGAATCGATCGACCTGAATCGCGATTACCTCGCGCCGAAATCGGATGAAGTGGCCGCGCACGTGCGCTGGCTGCAGCGCCAACCTCCGTTCGATCTGGCCCTCTGCCTGCACGAGGATTGGGAAGCCACCGGCTTCTATTTGTATGAACTGAATCCCCACGAGCGCGACTCTCTCGCGGACGCGTTTCTCGAGGGCGCGCGGCGCCATCTGGAGATCGATCCCGCCACGGTGATCGACGGCCGCCCGGTGACGCTTCCCGGCATCCTCCGTCCGGATCTCGACCCACGCACCCGCGATCTCTGGGCCGAAGCCATCTACCTGCGCGTGCACCACACCTCGCTGTGTTACACACTCGAAACGCCATCAGGCTTCCCGCTCGCCCCTCGCGTTTCAGCCCATGTCGCCGCGGTGCGTCGGGCGCTCGAGGTATTCTTCGCCAGCCGCGAAGCCACACGGGGCGCTCAATAGGCGTCGAGCGCGGCGATCGGCCGTTGCATCAACTGCGCCGCCAATGCGCGCAAATCAGCGGCCAGCGGCGCGCGCAATCGTTCCGGCAGCTCCGGCACGCCGAGACCGATCTCCGCGCAGTGCAACGCCTGGCGGGGATGCCTGAGACGCCCGGCCAGCGCCGGAGTCCAACCGTGATCGATAAAGTCGAGGTAAAGCCTCGCATCCGGACCGTAAATCTTGTCGCCAACAACTGGATACCCAAGCCATTGCGCGTGCGCTCGGATCTGGTGCTTTCGCCCGGTCTCGAGATGAACCCGAGCCAGTGTGAAGCCCTGCGCGATCAACAGGGGCTCAAAGCGGGAGCGTGACGGCTGTCCGTCGGCCCGCACGCACGATTTGACGAAGACCGGACTCGACGTGTCCGGCCCCAGCGGTTGATCGACTGCGACCGGCTGCGACAACTCCCCCTCGAGCAAAGCGAAGTAGGTCTTGGCTATTCGCCGATCCTGCATCGCCCGCTGCAACCGGCTCGCCCATTTCGAATCCTTCGTCAGCACCACCACGCCGCTCGTCTCGCGATCGAGGCGAAAGATGAGGTGCATCGTCGGGAGCCCGGTGTATTCACGTGCGGCGCCGACCAGGCTGGACCACGGCCCCGCCTTCGATGGGTGGCAAACGACATCACCCGGTTTATCAATCACGAGCAGCCGCTCGTCCTCGAAGAGGATCCATGACTGCAACTGGTCGGGCTCGATGAGGCGAACCGTATCCGTGCGTTGCGGCCGACGCGGCCAGGCGCAGGCTCGAATCGGAAAGTCGACGTCGCCGCTCATGTCAAACGGCGTCCTTTGGCCGTCGATACCGCGCGAGAACAAACGCCGCGATGCGCGCTCCGAACGCCTTTGGCAGCTTCGAACTAAGCGCGGTCATCACCTTGTTCTTCCACCCCGTTACGACCAAGGTGCGCCCCGCGCGCAGAGCCGCCCACGCTTGGCGCACCACCGCCTCCGCCTCCTGGCCGGGCGGCGTAGCTCCACCACCCGTCCACCCGGCGCGCTGAAAAAACGACGTTCGCGTCGGCCCCGGGCACACCGCCAGCACTTGTACGCCTGAACCGCGCAGCTCCTCGGCGAGAGCCAGGCTCCAATGCAGGACAAAGCTCTTGGTGGCGCCGTAGGTTGCGAGGTACGCCGTCGGCTGAAACGCGGCCGTCGACGCCACGTTGATGACCGCACCGCCACGCTGGGTTAACATCGGCAGCACGCGGGCCGTGAGGTCGAGCACCGCGCGGATATTCACGTCCACCATCGCGAGTTGCGTCGAAGCCGCGATGTCGGGGTAACGACCGTAAGCTCCAAAACCCGCGTTATTGACGAGCAGGACGCGACCCTCGCCCGCCTCCTGCTCAATCGCCGCGAGCGCCTCGGTCATCGCTGCATTCACCTCCTCCTCCCGTGACAAATCGCAGGAGAAATGGCGCACCTTAAGCTCCTGCTGGACCGGGGAATGAACCCTAGGCGGTTGGCTCCGCGAAAGGTTGCAAATGAGAGCGTTCGGACACACTTTCGCCATGTGCTCAAGGAACGATTTTCCGATGCCGGAAGATCCTCCCGTCAAAATGACGGCGGAGAACGAATCGAGCACTACAGCGGCGGAAGGCGCAGGCATGGCGATGCGGCGTGAGCTCAATTTCGGTCGAAACCCGTAAGCAATGAATGATTATGAGCAATAAGAACGCAGCCCACGAAATAATCGTCTCTGGAATCCACTTGGAACTCACGCCGTCGCTCAAGCAATTCGTGCAGGAGAAAGCGGAACGATTGTTTCGTCATGAGGAGCGCATCGTCCGTCTTCGAATCGAACTCGAATTCGACTCGGGACCCAACGAACCGCGCCGCTTCATCGCCAAGGGACACATTCAGATCTACGGCCCCGAAATGAATGCATCCGTCACCGCGGATGAATGCCACAAGGCGGTCGCCCTGCTCGTGGACAAACTCGATCGTATGCTGCGTCGCCGGGCCCGCTTCAGCAAAGTGAAGCGGCACCAGTTGCATGCCATCGAGATGGGAAAGGTCCTGTTGCCGAAGCAGGAACTCAAGGCCAGCTGAACGGCTGCCTGGTTCGCCATTCTCCGGCCCGCTCACTTCCGAGCGGGCCTTTTTTGTCCCTGCATCAGACGCGGCGAATGCGGCCACAAAAAAGCCCGTCCTGACGGACAGGACGGGCTTCAAAGTGGCGCAGCCGTAGGGAGTCGAACCCCAAACCTTCTGATCCGTAGTCAGATGCTCTATCCAATTGAGCTACGGCTGCGTGAAGGAAGGGCAAAAAAGGCGGGAATCGCGGCTCAGCGCAAGCGATTTATTCGGTCGAAAATTTGCCCTCGTGGTGGACGCCTGGTGCGCGCTGAGCGTCCAGCCCGGACACCTCGCAGTCTGGCCTGCTCAAGCGGCCGCGAGCGTCTTCAACTGCAGGCTTTCCGCCACACTTTCGCACAAACCGACGAACGTTTCCTCGCCGAGCGCGAGCCGGCGGCCGCGCAGGTGGGACACACCCCAGACCCGTTTCAATTTGCGGCTGCCGATCGGCAGATTCACGAGCGAGCCTTCCGCCAGTTCTTTGCGCGCAGCCCAGGGCGCCAGTACGGCAACACCCAAGCCGATCTTCACCAGCTCCTTGATCGCTTCGATGTTGCCCAGCTCCATCGTGTTCTGCAGAGCCGTGCCCTCGCGTTGAAAGTAGTCAGCCACAAGTCGAAAAGTGTAGCTGCTTTTGCTATACAGGATGAAGGTCTCCTGCGGCAGCTGCCGACGAACCACCGACCCTTTCTGGGCCCACGGATGCAGCGGTGAAACGATGAACTGCATCTCGTCCTCAAACAACGGACGAAAAGTGACCTCATCGCGCCCGAGCGGTTCGAGCATGACCGCCAGATCCACCTGGTTGGAACGCAACGCTTCGATCATCTCAGGCCCGTCCCCTGGCTGCACCCGAATCGTGCACGTGGGAAAGCTCTGCTTGAATTCGCGCAGCACACTGGGAAGCAGGTACTGGCACGCGGTGCTGCTCGCGCCCACGCGCAGCCGGCCGTGTCCCCAATTCTGCAACTCCTCCAAACCGTTTCGCGCGTCCTGCATCTCTCTCAGGATCCGTTCCGCGTGCCGGAGCAATTGCTCCCCGGCTTGGGTGAGGTGCGCCTTCTTTCCCAGGCGGTCAAAAACGCGCACCCCGAGTTCCGTTTCGAAGGCCTTGATCGCGTGGCTTACCGCCGACTGCGTCAGATAGAGCTCCTTGGCCGCGGCGGTGAAGCTGCCCAGTCGCGCCAAGGTGGCGAAAGCCAGTAACTGCCGGCTGTCGATCACCGAACTCATGGATGAGTGCTCCTCATGCTTCGCATCGGCGCCCTGAATAGCATTTCTTAAGCCATCCGGGCAAGTTGGCACTGAGTGCGCTTACGCGGGCCGCATGTCCTTGCCATGTCCGCCAACCCGATCCGCCGTCCGCGCCCCACTCCGCGTGGGCTTTCTCGCGCTGAACGACGCGGCTCCGTTGATCGTGGCGCACGAGTACGGACTGTTCACCCGGCACGGCCTGCCGGTCACGCTCAGCCGCGAGGTCGGCTGGGCCACCGTGCGGGACAAGCTGCTCTACCAGGAACTCCACGCCGCGCACGCGCCCGCGGGCATGCTTGTATCCACAAAGCTGGGACTCGGTTGCGCGCCTACGGACTGTCTGACGGCCCTGGTGCTCAGCACCCAGGGCAACGCCATCACGTTGTCGGAACGACTTTGGTCGGACGGCGTGCGGGATGCCGCCACCTTGCGCGAGGCGGTCCGGCGCACCCGCCTGGAGCGCCCGCTCGTCTTTGGCGTCGTGTTCCAGCACGGTTCGCATCACCTGCACTGGTGCGATTGGCTCACCACCGCCGGGATCCGGGTCGGTCGTGGGGTCCGAATCGTCATCGTGCCGCCTCCGCTCGTTTTCCGCAATCTGCTCGCGGGCACAATTGACGGCTTCTGCGCCGGCGAGCCGTGGAATTCCGTGGCCGTGCGTGAAAAGGTCGGCTGGTGTCCCGTGGCCGGCGCGGATCTCGGGCCCGGACAGCCGGAGAAGGTGCTGATGGTGCGTCAGGACTTCGCCGTGCAACGACACGAGGAGCACCTCGCCCTTGTGGCGGCGGTCGCCGAAGCGGGCCGACTTTGCGACCAACCCGAGTTTCGCAAGGAACTCGTCCGCCTTCTCGCGCGCCGTGAATACCTGAACGTGCCGGAACGCACGATCACCGCGGGTTTGCTCGGCCCCTTTGATCTCGGCCACGGGCGCACGGCCGAGAACCGCCCGTTCGTCACCTTCGCTGAGGACGGCGGCTGCGACCCGTTGCCGGAGAAACTGGACTGGCTGCTCGACGGCCTCAAGCGTCACCATCTCCTGCCGGAACCTACCGCCCTTCCCCGGCACCTGAGCCGCGAACTGTTTCGGAGCGATCTCTACCATCAGGCACGCCAGCGCTGCGGCGCCACTCGCGCCGACGTTGTCCCGGCGGGAGGCTGATGCTGGTGGAAATTGTATCCACAGCTTGAATCGCCGGTCTCCGCAAGGGCGAGGGAGCGATTCACGACAGAAGCGCCACCGGCTGGCTGTTCATCTTTGACCATTTCCGCTCGTCGAGCGCGAAGCCGGGAGGCCGCAGCACGCACATTTCTGTTCAACCGGCGGAGCCAGCACTCGCAGTGCTTCAACCTGGTCCGCTCCCCGTCAGACGGTATGCGATCCGCTCATGGACTTTAAAGTGGTGAGGGTCAGCGGCCGAATGCGTTGATCAGGTTGGTTCATTATTTCCGCGAAAAGGATTCACCGCGACGATGGACCGGATGGTCTGATGGATGCTCGGCGTGAGGCCCGATGAATCTCACGCAACTGCGCCGCTCAGGTCATTGGCCGACGCTCGTCACAGCGTTTCTCTACTTCGACGTCAGCTTCATGGTTTGGACCATCCTCGGCGCCCTGGGCGCGCACCTTGGTGCGGCGCTCCAGTTGAGTGCCGGGGCGAAAGGGTTGATGGTGGCGGTCCCCTACCTCTCCGGAGCCTTCGCCCGCATCCTGCTCGGACTGCTGGTCGACCGTATCGGCGCAAAGAATACGGGCATCCTCGCCCAGATCTCCGTCATCATCGCCATGACGCTCGCTTGGCTGGGCGGACTGCCGTCGTTCTCGCATGCGCTGGCGCTTGGGTTTGCGCTGGGCATTGCGGGTGCCAGTTTCGCGGTCGCGCTGCCGCAGGCGGGGCGGTGGTACCCACCCCGGATGCAGGGTTTGGTCATGGGGCTGGCGGGCGCCGGTAACGTGGGTGTGGTGATCGACGCACTGCTCGCCCCCCGGCTCGCAGACGCGTTCGGCTGGCAGGCCGTTTTCGGCCTCGCGCTCATTCCGCTCCTCGTGGTCCTTCTGCTCTATGCGCTGTTCGCCAAGGACGCGCCGGGAGAAGTGCCGAAGAAATCCCTGCGGAATTACGCCGATCTGCTGGCGCAGAAGGATGCCCACTGGTTCTGCTTCTTCTACACGGTCAGCTTCGGCGGCTTCTCGGGCCTCGCCGCGTCGTTGATCCTCTACTTCACCTCCGAGTTCGGGCTCAGCGCCGTCTCCGCGGGAAATTATGCGGCGCTCTGCACTTTGGTCGGCGCACTAGGCCGCCCATTTGGGGGCGCGTTGGCCGACCGGCTTGGCGGGATCCGGGCGCTGCATTTTTTCTACGCCGTGGCCGCGGGCGCTCTGACGGTGGCAGCACTCGCCACTTCATTGCCCCTTTCGGCCGGCGGCTTCTTCCTCGCAGCCGCGGCGTTTGGCATGGCCAACGGCTCCGTGTTCCAGCTGCTGCCCCAGCGATTCAGTCGGGACATCGGTATCATGACGGGACTGGTCGGGTGTGGTGGCGGGCTCGGCGGGTTTCTGCTGGCCAGTTCTCTCGGTTTCTCAAAGCAGCTGACCGGCTCCTACCTGCCCGGGCTGATGACCTTTGCCACCCTCTGCGTTTTCGCCTTCAGCGGACTTTCCTTCGTGAAAACCCGGTGGCGCTCGACCTGGGGCGCCACCGCCGCCGCCCGGATCTGATCCAATCGATCGAAACGGGAGCGAGAGGCGCTTCATGCACTCGCCTCATCCTTCTGATCAAATCAATTCACCGGCTTCATCAGCTGCCACGACGTCCGTGGCACCGGCGGTGCTGAATCTGGAGTATCCAATCTGTGAATTCCGCTGAACTTTCCCAAGCTCCCGCCGACGTCTTCTCGCTCGAACAAAAGGAGTACCTGCAGGGCTTGATGTCGGGCGTCCTCGCCTCAGGCCGCTTCGCATTTGTTGGCACGGCGGCAGATGGCCGCCTGACCCATTCTCCCGATCAGGCAACGAGCGGCAATCTCGCGGCGCCGGCGGCTGAACCCACGGTGCACGGCACCCCCGTTTCGGATCTGTGCAAGGAGGAACGATGGAAGCACGAGGAGAACCCCCTCGACGCGTGGGAGCGACTCCTGCGCCACGCCGAGAAGGATCAGATCCCGGACGCCGAGCACATCTACCGATTCAAGTCGTTCGGACTGTTCTACGTCGCTCCGGCGCAGGACAGCTTTATGATCCGGTTGCGGCTGCCCGCCGGAGAAGTGCGCACGGACCAACTCCGGGGCCTCGCCGCCCTCGCTGACGAGCTGGGTAACGGCTGCTGCGACATCACCACCCGGGCCAACCTCCAACTGCGCGAATTTCGGCCGCGCGACATCGTTCGTGTGCTCACACGGGTTCAGGAACTGGGCCTGACCTCCCGCGGTTCAGGGGCGGACAACGTGCGCAACATCACGGCCACTCCGACGTCCGGTTTCGACCGCGACGAACTGCTGGATGTGCGGCCGTTCGCGTACGGCCTGCACCACTACATCCTGAATCACCGCGATCTCTACGGCCTTCCGCGCAAGTTCAACATCGCCTTCGACAGTGGCGGCGCCGTTTCCGCTGCGGTGGACACCAACGACATCGGCTTCTTCGCCGTTCGCGTTCCGGAGTCGTTCGGGGACTTCCCGGCTGGCATCTACTTCCGGGTCGAACTTGGCGGCATCACGGGACATGGCGATTTCTCCCGCGACACCGGTCTTCTCCTGAAGCCGGAACAGGCCGTGCCCGTCGCCGCGGCCATGCTTCGTGTGTTTCTGGAGAACGGCGACCGCACCAACCGGAAGACGGCCCGACTCAAGTACCTACTGGAGCGTTGGGGTGTGGAGAAGTTCCTGGCGGAGACGGCGAAGAAGCTCTCCTTCCCATTGTTGCGAGGCTCGCGTGATCTCTGTGCTCCGCGTCGACCGGTGCTGAAGCATGGCCACGTCGGCGTCTACCGGCAGGCGCAACAGGGGCTCAACTACATCGGCGCCTCGGTTCCGGTCGGCCGGATGACGTCGCGCCACCTGCGGCGGGTGGCGGATCTCGCGCATCACTACGGAAGCGGCGACGTTCGCCTGACGGTGTGGCAGAACCTGATCATCCCAAACGTTCCGGACACCTATGTCGCCACAGTCGTGCGAGCGCTGGATCGTCTCGGACTGACGGCCGATCCGGCGGGTCCCGCGGCCGGCGTCATCGCCTGCACCGGCCGGCGCGGCTGCCGGTATGCGGCGGCCGATACGAAGAGTCACGCCCTTGCGGTGGCGCGCGCCCTGCGCGACGACGGCGCCTCTGATTTTCCGATCAATGTTCATCTGACCGGCTGCGGCCATTCCTGCGCCCAGCATTACTGCGGCGATATCGGCGGTATCGCGACCAAGCTGGCCGACGGGCGCGAGGGCTACCACGTGATGATCGGTGGCGGCATGGATCACGAGCAGGGACTTGGCCGCGAGGTGTTCCGGGGTGTAGCGGCTGAGGAACTACCCGGGCTCGTCCGGCACATGCTCGCGACGTACCGGACGCGCCGGAATACCGGGGAAACCTTCGTTCAATGGGCTCGGCGTCACTCGCTGGGCGATCTGCAGACCTTCTTCTCCGCATGAGCGTAACCGTTCCTTTCATTCCCGAGCATGCACCGTTTTCGCCCGCCCAACGGGCCTGGCTCAACGGGTTCCTGGCTGGACTCTTGGTCCAGGTTCCGAACGCTCAACCGACGGCGCATCCCCCTGTCGCCGCTCCAGCGCGGCCTTTGACCATCCTGTTCGGATCGCAGACGGGAACGGCCGAGGCCCTCGCCAAGAAAGCAGCCAAGCGAGCCGGCGCGCGGGGCTTCGCGGCGAACGTTGCAGACATGGCGTCGGCGACGAGTGAGGATTTGGCGCGAGCGGAGAATGTACTCCTCATCACCAGCACGTACGGTGACGGTGAACCACCGGACAACGCGCGCGCCCTCCACCAGCAGCTCTGTGCCGCGACACCGGTCTCCGCCTCTCCAGCCGCAACCGCAGATGCGGCGCCCCCGAGCAACCCGGTTCTGCTGAAGAAGGTTCGCTTCTCCGTCTGCGCGCTCGGTGACTCCAACTACCCTCTGTTCTGCCAGTGCGGAAAGGACTTTGATCTCGCCCTTGAGCGGCACGGCGCCACGCGGGTGAGTCCGCGCGTCGATTGTGACGTCGACTATGAGGAGCCCTTCGCTCAATGGCTGGCGGCCGCGCTCGAGAGCCTGGGTGGACCCACCAGCGCCGTCGCGGAGACGGCATCCACTTCCGCAACCGCCTCCGATCAGCCAGAACTCGCGCCATCTCTGGTCACGTATTCAAAAACCAATCCGTTTTTCGCCTCGGTGCAGACGGCGCGTCGACTCAATGCACCGGATTCGGCCAAGGAGGTGCACCACGTCGAGTTTTCTCTCAACGGCTCCGGCCTGGACTACGAGGCCGGGGATGCGTTGGGCGTGTGGCCGCAAAACTGTCCGGAGTTGATCAACGAGCTCCTCGCCCGCTTGGGCTGCGACGGTGAGGAGCCAGTCTCAACCCCGGCTGGCGAACGCCCGCTCCGGACGGCACTTTTGCAGCACTACGATTTGGGCAAGCCCACCGCCGAGTTGCTTCATCTGCTCGACGTACCGACCGAGCGTGCCCCGCTCCATGTAATCGATGCCCTCCAGGCGAGCACCTGCGAGCGCCCCGATCACCGCACACTGATCGGAGTTCTCCGGAAGCTGCAGCCGCGGCTGTACTCGATCTCCTCAAGTCACCGCGCGAATCCGGGTCAGGTGCATTTGACCGTCGGCGCGGTCCGTTACGACGCCCATGGACGGTTGAGAAAGGGAGTCTGCTCCACCTTCCTCGCCGACCGGGCGACCGACGCGGGCACGGTGGGCGTCTTCATTCACAAGAACACCGCCTTTCGCCTGCCCGCCGACTCGGACCGGCCGGTCATCATGATCGGGCCCGGCACCGGAATTGCCCCGTTTCGCGCGTTTCTGCAGGAACGTGCCGTCACCGGCGCACGGGGACGTAACTGGCTCTTTTTCGGTGACCAGCGGGCACGGTCGGACTTTCTCTACCGGGACGAATTGGAGGCGTGGCAGGCGGACGGACTGCTGCATCGTCTCTCCACCGCCTTCTCCCGCGACCAGGCGGAGAAAGTATATGTGCAGCATCGGATGCTTGAAGAAGCCGCCGAACTTTGGGCGTGGCTGGAAAGTGGCGCCCACGTTTATGTCTGCGGTGACGCTGCACGCATGGCGCGGGACGTCGACGCGGCCCTGCACACCGTCATCGAGCGAGCCGGCCACAAGTCTCCGGACGAGGCGGTTGCCTACGTGCAGGCGCTTCGCTCGAACAAGCGCTACGCCCGCGACGTGTACTGAGATCGCGCTGCAACCTTCGCCACCTGCGTGCCGACTCTTTCCGAGCCACCTTCCGTTGGGCCTCACAGTGCCCGAACAGAAGTTCCCGTCCCGCCGCCCGATCCCGGCTCCTTGCAGGCGTTTCTGGCGGAGCTCCTCTCTGAACAGCAGCGACTCGACACCCCGGTCGCGCGGTATTCACGAGTCCACGACGCAACAACACGGCCCGCGCTGGAACCGGTCTACCGTGAACTGATCCCGCTGACCGCCCCGGGTCCGGGTGAGCAGTACGCGTTCGAGGTGGACCTCGACGCCTGCTCGGGGTGCAAGGCGTGCGTGGCCGGGTGCCACTCACTCAATGGTCTCGATGACACGGAGACCTGGCGTGATGTCGGGCTGGTGAGCGGTCACGGCGGCGCCGGCCCGTTTCAGCAGACCATCACCACGGCCTGCCACCATTGCGCGGACCCGGGCTGCCTCAACGGCTGCCCCGTGCTGGCGTACGACAAGGATCCCGTCACGGGCATCGTCCGGCACCTGGATGATCAATGCATCGGCTGCAGCTACTGCATCCTGAAGTGCCCGTATGATGTGCCCAAATACTCCCACCGCCTGGGCATCGTCCGGAAGTGCGACATGTGCCATACGCGGCTAAATGCCGGCGAAGCTCCCGCATGCGTGCAGGCCTGCCCCACCCAGGCGATCCGGATCGTGACAGTCCCCGTGGCGCGGACGGACGCAGGTCGCCCGCAACTGGACACCTCGAACTTTCTGCCGGGGGCACCGGACCCGGAGCGCACCCTACCGACGACCCGTTACGTCAGCCGCACCCATCGGCTCCATGGCTTTCAGCCGTCCGAGGTGACGCGCGCACGTCTACAACCCGGTCATTCGCCGTTGGCGATCATGCTGGTCCTGACGCAACTCGCCGTTGGGCTGCAGTCCGCGGCCGTCGTTCAATGGTGGCGCTTGCCGGAAGCGGCCACCACCGCGACCCCGGCCCTGCAGGTGGGTTGGCTTTTCGCGGCGGTGGGACTGCTCGTCAGTGCGCTGCACTTGGGACAACCCTGGCGCGCGTGGCGGATGTTCCTGGGTGTCCGGCGCAGTTGGTTGAGCCGGGAGGCGCTGGTCTTCGGTTTGTGGATCGGCCTCTCCTCCGCGGCCCTCTTCCTTCCGTTCGCGCCGCGACTCACCGCAACGGCCGCGGCGAGCGTCGGCGTGCTCGGCGTCTTCTGCTCGGCCATGGTGTACATCGATACGGGCCGGCGGGCCTGGAGAGCCGCCTTCACTGGTAGCCGATTTCTGACGACAACCCTGATCGCTTCCGCCTGGTTGTTTTCTCCGGTCGCGGCGGGCCTCATGCTCGCAATCAAGCTGGTGCTCGAGGTCGGCATTGTGCGCGCCGGCCCTTCCCTGACCCGCCGACTCCTGCAGGGGCCGTTGCGACGCCACTGGCGCACCCGGCTGTTGCTCGGCACTCTGGCGGCCTTGCTCTTCACTGGCGCCCCGGTGCTCGAACCGGGTGCCCTCGTGATCGCGGCGGTGCTCGCCCTGATTGCCGAGCTGATTGAGCGCTCGTGCTTCTTCCAGGCGGTCGACGAGTCACGCATGCCCGGACTACCACACTGATGACGCTGCTGCTCCCTCCTCCGCTCCGGGCTCACGGTGGCCCGATGACGAGCGAACTCGTGCTCCGCCCCGCAGACTTCGGGCTCGGTCATGTGCCGCAGCGACTCGCACCGTCGGCGGTGGTCGGCTCAACCTGCGGGTTCTGCTCAACCGGCTGCGGGCTCAAGATTCACCTCGGCGCCAACGGCGAGGCGATCAACCTGACGCCGGATACCGCTTATCCGGTGAACCTGGGCATGGCGTGTCCGAAAGGCTGGGAGGCACTGACGCCGCTGAGCGCACCGGATCGGGCAACAATGCCTCTCCTCCGCGCGCATGTTCGCGGCGCAGCTCAACCCATCTCGTGGCCCGAGGCGATGCGCCATTTCGTCGGACGGATGAAGGCCGTACAGGCCCAACACGGCTCGCACAGCATCGCTTTTCTTTCCACGGGCCAGATTCCCACCGAGGAAATGGCGCTCCTCGGCGCGCTGTTCAAATTCGGTCTCGGGGGTCTGCATTGTGACAGCAACACGCGCCAGTGCATGGCCACCGCCCATGTCGCCTACAAGCAGGCCTTCGGCTTTGATGCGCCGCCGTACACGTATCGCGATTTTGAGGAGAGTGATGTCCTGGTTTTCATCGGATCAAACCCGGCCATCGCTCATCCGATCATGTGGCAGCGCGTCATGCGCAATCCCCATCAGCCGGAAATCGTGGTGGTCGACCCACGACGCACCGAAACCGCCCTGCTTGCCACCCGTCACGTCGCAATTCAACCGCGCGGGGACCTCTGGTTGCTCTATGGCGTGGCCCACGAGTTGATCCGCCAAGGCTGGGTCGACCGAAAATTCGTCGAGGCACACACCACCGGCTACGACGCCCTCGCGACTTTCCTCTTCGACTACACGCCGGAGCGTTGCGCGGAGAAGGCTGGCGTCCCGGTGGACCAAATACGATCACTCGCGTCACTGATCCATCACGGCCGGGCCGTCTCGTTCTGGTGGACAATGGGGGTCAACCAAGGCCACGAATCCACCCGGACCGCGCAAGCGATCATCAACCTTGCGCTGCTGACCGGAAACATTGGGCGTCCGGGCACCGGCGCCAACAGCATCACGGGACAGTGCAACGCGATGGGATCGCGGCTCTTCGCCAACGTCACGTCGCTCTTCGGTGGTCGGCGCTTTGACGATGCGAAGGATCGCGCAGAGGTGTCGCGCCTGCTCGAGATCCCGGAGGCGGCAATCCCGTCGGAGTCCTCGTGGGCGTACGACCAGATCATCGATGGCATCGAGAGTGGCGCCATTCGCGCTCTTTGGGTCATCGCCACCAATCCCGCACATTCCTGGATTGAACACGGACGCCTGGAGCGGCTCCGGGCCAAGCTCGATTTCCTCGTCGTGCAGGACATGTACACGACGACCGAGACCGCGCAAATGGCCGACCTGCTGCTGCCGGCAGCCGGCTGGGGCGAAAAGGACGGCACCTTCATCAACTCCGAGCGCCGGGTCGGGGTCGTCCGAAAGGTCGCACGCGCGCCGGGTCAGGCGCTGGCTGACTTCGCCATTTTCAAACTCATCGCGGAGAGCTGGGGCTGCGGAAACCTTTTCCGGCGCTGGGACACACCCGAGAACGTCTTCCAACTACTCAAAAACCTCTCCCGCGGCCGTCCCTGCGACATCAGCGGGATCACCGACTATGAGCAGCTGTCGCAGCTCGGCGGTATCCAGTGGCCTGCGACGCCGGAGGACGTGGCTCACCTTGAATCAGGGCGCTCCGGCTCAGCCGCAACCGAAAAGGAACGGTCCGGCTCGAACGAGCGTCGCTTGTTTGCCGAGGGTCGCTTCTTCACTCCCGACGGTCGCGCCCGACTGCTCTTTGATGCTCCGCGGCCACCGCCAGAGGTGCCGGACGCGGAGTTTCCGCTCTGGCTCAATACAGGGCGCGGGTCGTCGGCGCAGTGGCACACCGGATCCCGCACCAACAAGAGCGCCGTCCTGCGTAAACTGGCGCCGACTCAGCCTTACGTCGAAGTCAGTCCCTCCGATGCCGCCCGCCTCAATTTGACCGGCGACGAGGAGGTGGAAGTCTGTTCACGACGCAGCCGGATGCGCGCGCGCGTCGTCATCACGCCGACCATTCCCGCCGGCCAGATCTTCATTCCGATGCACTTTGCGAAGGTCAACCGCCTCACCCGGGCGGACTTCGATCCGCACTCCCGACAGCCCAGCTACAAGGCCTGCGCTGTCCGGCTGCGACGGATACTGACCTGATTCGCGCACGGCGCCGTGCGGCATCCCGCTCCGCCAATCGCGCTCCCCCGCTCCCCGCCCTCAGTTTAGGTCGCTTCGCTCGACTTCCAATCGATCAGCTCCAGCTGCAGCAGCTTGCGATCATTGAAGAAGTTCCAGCGCAACTCCACGGCGAGGTCCAAGGGTTGGTGCAGGGGCGGCAACCGGTCGGCCATCTTCCAGGCGACACCGTAAAGGCGCCGGCCCTTGGCGTCTTCGAAGAAAAACCGGAAATGCTGCTCCTTAAACACCTCGGGCCGCTGGCGGAGCACCACCCGACGCAACCCGAACACCGGCTCTGCATTGCCCTGCCCAAACGGATGCAGGCCTTCGATCTCTTCCATCAACCGCGGCCCGATCAATTCTGGCGCGACCCACGCGGCGATTGATAATTCGCGCTCGGCGAGACAATCGCCCGCACAATTGCGCACCGCCTGAGCGAAGCGCTCCCGGAAAACCTCCAGCCCATCCTTGCGCAGCGCGATGCCCACGGCCATCGGATGCCCGCCCCAGCTGCTGAGTCCGTCCGCGCACGTGCCCAGGACCTCAACCAGGTTCACGCCATCGATGCTGCGCCCGGACCCCTTGGCCAGTTCACCCTCGTTACCCAGCACCACGCACGGTCGATTGTACTTCCGCGTGACCCTCCCGGCGACGATCCCCACGACACCCGGGTGCCAATTCTCGCCAAACAGCACCACGCCCGGCGCATCGGCGAAGTGACGCTCAATCATCGCCTCGGCCTCTTCGGTGATCAGCCGTTCGATGTCCTGACGCTCACGGTTGAACGTCTCCAACTGCTGCGCCGTCTCGCGGCAGAACTGCTCATCCTCGCTGAGCATCAGCTCCACCGACAACGCCGCGTCCGCCAGTCGTCCGCTCGCGTTGATGCGGGGTCCCAGCCGGAACGAAATATCCACGGGCATGATACCTTGTTCAGGTTTCACGCCCGCGATCTGCATCAGGGCCTTCAGCCCGGGCCGGCTCGCACCCTGCAGGATGCGCAGGCCGTATTTGGCCATCACGCGGTTCTCGCCGAGCAGCGGCACCAGGTCGGCCACCGTGCCGAGGGCCACCAGGTCCAGGTAATCCCGCAATTTGATCCGGAACGCGACGGGATGGTTTTCCGCCCGCAGCAGCTTGAGCAGCCCGTGCGCGAGTTTGAAGACCAACCCAACCGTGCAGAGGTTGCGCCAGGCGCCGTCACCATCACACGGGTACACGTGCGGGTTGAGCAGCAGCGCGCGGCTGGGCACGCCCTCTTTCGACCGGTGATGGTCGATGACGATGACGTCGATCCCGAGTCCCTCGAGGTACGCCACCTCCTCGTGCGAATTGGTGCCGCAATCGAGGGCGATGAACAGCTGCGGCCGCCCCCCCTCCAGCGCCCGGTCGATCGCGCTGCGGGAAAGGCCGTAGCCGTCCTCCATCCGGCGCGGCACCACAAAACGCGGATTGAGGCCGAAGCGGCGCAACAGGCTCACCAACAAGGCCGTGCTGCTGACGCCGTCGACGTCGTAGTCGCCCAGCACCACAATGTCCTCGCGCCGCGTGATCGCATCGCGCAGCCGCTCGGTGGCGCGCGACAGGTTGACCACGAGGAACGGGTCGTTGAGTTCGGCCAAGGCGGGTCGGAGGAAGCGACGAATCGCGTCCTCCGTGCCGATGCCCCGGCGCCACAACAACTCGGCGAGCACGGGGCTGACGCCCGCGCGCCTACTCAGCGCCTCGACCTCTTCGGCCGGGGGCGGCGTGTAGGTCCAGCGCATCAGGGGTGAATCAAACGCCGCTTAATGCGAGGCCTTGCTGGCGCCGGTCCACTCGTAAGTCGGCTTCACGTCCTGATGCTGCTCCACGTGCTTCCGGTCGCCCTTGTGCCACCAGTAGAAGATCGGGCTGGCGATGTAGAGCGAGGAGAACGTGCCGGTGATGACACCGATCAGCAGCGTGAACGCGATGTCGTTCACTTCGCCACCCGTGACGATGATCAAGGTGGTCGCCGTCATCAACGTGGAGCCGCCGGTGATCACCGTACGACCCAGCGTGAGGTTCAACGAACGGTTCACGATATCGCGCAGCTTCAGGTCCGGGCGGAGCTTCAGCTCCTCGCGTATCCGGTCGAACACGACGATGGTGTCGTTGATCGAGTAGCCTGCAATCAGGAGGATCGCGGCCACCATCGACGCGTTGAACTGCCGGTCGAAGAGAACGAAGATGCCGACCGTGATGAGCAAGTCGTGGATGGTCGAAACGACCGCGCCGATGCCGTAGCCGATCTCAAAACGGAAGGCCACGTACAACAGAATCATCACGATCGCGCTGACGAGAGCCAACACGGCGTTCCACTGGATCTCACGGCCCACCGACGGCCCGATCCGGGACTCACCGGCAAACTGGAGGCCGGCCTCCGGGAAGCGTTCCTGCAGCGCGGTCAGGAGCGCGCCACCCTGGTCGAACTCGGTCGTCACCTTCAGCACCTCCCGATCCGTCGTCAGCTGACGCTGGAACGAGAAGTCCACCTGCTCAAAGCCGGCGGCCTGGGCGGCCTGGCGCAGTTGGGCCACATCCGGCGCACGATCATACGCCACCGTGATCTGGTCACCACCCGTAAAGTCGATGCCGTAGACCGCGCGGCCCTTGAAGGCCACCACACCGACACCGATCAGCACGATCGTCCACGAGACGATGAACGCGGGACGCGCATACTTGAGGAAGTCGTAGTTGGCGTTCTCCAGGATGGAGAACATCCGCATCTTCTTGATCGCACCGGTGAGGATGAACGCCTCGAGGATCAGTTTGCTGACCACCACCGCAGCGAACATCGTCGTGAAAATACCGATCGCGAGAGTGACCCCGAAGCCCTTCACCGGGCCGGTACCAAGCCAGATCATCACCAAGGCCACGAACAGCGTGGTAACGTTGGAGTCGAGAATGGCCGACCAGGCTTTATCGAAGCCCGCCTCCAGCGCGGTCGGGAGCGACTTTCCGAGCCGCAGCTCTTCGCGCATGCGCTCAAAGATCAGGATGTTCGAGTCGACCGACATCGCGAGCGTCAGGACGATACCGGCGATGCCCGGCATGGTCAGCGTGGCCCCGATACTGGAGAGCACCGCCAGCGTCACCAGGACGTTGACGAACATACCGAGCGCGGCGACGAGCCCACCAATCGTGTAAAACGCGATGACAAACGCGATCGTCAGCGCCGTGCTGATGATAAACGCCAGCTTGCCGCTGCGCACCGCGTCACTGGCCAGCGTCGGCCCAACTTCGTACTGCTCACGCACCTCGAGGGGCAGATCCAGCGGGTTGTTCAACACGTTGGCGAGCTCGGTCGCTTCACGCTGCGTAAACTGCCCGGTGATTTCGGCGGAATCGCTGTTGATGCGCTCACGAACGGTCGGCGCGGAGTAAAGGCGGCCGTCCAGCACGATCGCGAGCTGGCCGGTCCGGCCGGTCTGGCGACCTTCCTCGGCGATCGCGCCCGTGACGTCCGCGAACCGCTGCGAACCTTCGCTGGTGAAGCGCAGGATGATCCGGTAACGGCCGTATTCATCGACCGTGGCAAACGCGTTGGCGACGCCCTCGCCCGTCATGTCGGGCACGCGTTTCACAAAATAGCTCTGCTCAAACGTCTGACCACCGCGGGTCTCCCCGGCGAGCGTCAGCACTTCATATCCCGGCGGCGCGTCAGCGGCCGAAGTCGTGTCGGGCGACAACGTGGGATGCACGCGCCGGAAATCGAGGCGCGCCGGCTTCTTCACGCTCTCCACCACCTCGGGGTTGTCACGCGTGTTCACGTTCGGCAGCTGAACCTCGATGCGATCCTCACCGACCGGACGGATCACGGGCTCGGCGACACCAAACGCGTTGATTCGATCGCCGATAATCTGGATCGCCTTGATCAACTTCTCCTCGCGCTCCTCAGCCCGCATCGTGGCCTCACCCGGCTGCTCGGCGACTTGCAGCGTGAACGCCACGCCGCCCTTCAGATCGAGACCGAGCTGGAGCTTGCCCCTGGATTCCTTGAGCAGGTGATCGAGCAGGATCGCGTTGCGCTTCTCGATATTGCGCAACGAGCTCTCCAGCTTCACGTCCGGGAAGAACTGCGAGAGGTCGACCTTGCGTTCGTTCGCGATCTGCTTGAGCGCGACGAAGACGCTGGACGCCTGTTTGTTCGAGTAGCGTTCGTTCGCCTCACGCAGAAGCGATTCGAACTCGGATGTCCGGGCGCCCGCTTCGGACAGCGCGTAGTCTTCGAACGGGCGATCGTTAAACGGAAGAATCGAGGAGATGGCCCACGCGACGACAGCGCAGCTGAGTACGATCTTCCAGAGGTTGCGTTTGAACATGACGGTCTTGGTTGGAAAGGGGGCACCGCACGTTCAGCGACACTGAAGCGGACGGGACAGTGGGGACGGGAGGAACTGGGGACAACGGGCGGCGGATCGCCCGTTTAGAAACTCACTTATCTGCCTTCTTGACCACGGACGAGACGAAGGACTTGCCAAGCTCGATCTTGGTGTTGTCCGCCACCCGCACTACAAAACGATCCTCCTTCACCGCCACCACTGTGCCAAAGATCCCGCCCGCGGTGACGACCTCGTCACCGTTGCCGATCGCCTTCAACATCGCCTCATGCTGCTTCTGCTTCTTGCGCTGTGGCGCAATCATCAGAAACCACATCGCGGCAAACAGCAGGCCGAAGAAGAGAAGTTGGGGCAGCGGATTGGGCTGCGCAGGCGCTTGAGCGAGGACGGCGGACAGGAGAGTCATTTTCGGCGTTGCGTGTTGCTGATTTCGAAAAAAGAAACACGCATCTAACCCTTCGGGAACTTTAAAAAGCAAGCCACAAACCCGCCCGTCTCTGCCCAGCGTGAAGAGCAAATCCGCCGCCTCCTGGTCCCCCGCTCAGTCAGAAGAATTCTTCGGTTTTAAACGTTGGGGCTCCGGGCACTTCGGCGTCGACGACGAAGGCTTCGTCAACGTCCAGCCGCTCGCCGACGGCCGTGCCATCCGCATCATGGATGTCGTCGACGAGGCTGTAAGCATGGGGTTAAAAGCTCCGCTTGTCATCCGCTTTCAGGATCTGCTCCGCCGTCGGGTAATCCAGCTCAACGCGGTTTTCCACAAAGCGATCCAGGAGGAAGGTTACGCCGGCACGTACCGCGGCGTGTTCCCGATCAAGGTCAACCAGCTGCGCGAAGTCGTCGACGAGATCGTCGAGGCTGGCCGCGAGTTCAACTACGGCCTCGAAGCGGGCTCCAAACCCGAACTGATGCTCGCGCTCGCGATGCATGAGGGCGGCGAGCGGCTGATCATCTGCAACGGATACAAGGACGACGACTACATCCGGCTCGCGCTGCTCGGCCGCAAACTCGGCAAGCAGATCATCATCGTGGTCGAACAGCTTGCGGAGGTGGATGACATCATCCGCATCTCCGAGGAGACGGGCGTTGATCCTCTCATCGGTTTCCGCGTCAAACTGCTGACCCGCGGTGAAGGCAAATGGGCGCTCTCCAGCGGCGAAAACGCGAAGTTCGGCCTCAACACGGCCGAGATCCTGTTCGGGGCGGAGAAGCTCCGGAAGGCCAAGCTGACGCACTGCCTGCGCCTCGTTCATTTTCACATCGGCTCGCAGGTGCCGAACATCCTGACGATCAAGAACGCGGTCGTCGAAGCCACGCGTTTCTACTGCCAGATGGCGAAGATGGGTTTCCCGATGGGTTACCTCGACGTCGGCGGCGGCCTCGGCATCGATTACGACGGCTCGCGAACAAACTTCGAGAGTTCGATGAACTACTCGATGGCGGAGTATGCGCGCGATGTCGTCGCCAACATTCGCGACATCTGCCAGGATGCGGGTGTGAAGGTGCCGGACATCGTCTCGGAGTCCGGCCGCGCGGTCGTGGCGCCACACTCGATGCTGGTGGTCGAGGTGTTCGAGCGTATCAACAAACGGGAGACGCTGTCGGTCCAGCATCGCCCGAAGCAGAAACACAAGGTCGTGCGCGACCTTGAGGCGCTGGTGAAGAACAAGGCCAAGCTCGGCAAACTCGAGCGGTTTCACGATGCCGTGCAGCGCAAGGAGGAGGCCTTCTCGCTCTTCAACCTCGGTTACCTCGACCTCGAAAACCGCGCCGCGGCCGAGTCGCTGTTCTGGCAGGTCTGCGAGCAGATCAACAACGAGCTGAGCGACAGCGGTTACGTGCCCGAGGAACTGCACGAACTCTCGACGTTGTTGGCCGACCAGTACGTCTGCAATTTCTCCGTCTTCCAGTCGCTGCTCGACCACTGGGCGCTCAAACAGCTCTTCCCGGTCGCCCCACTCCATCGGCTGGAGGAGAAGCCGACAGTCAACGCGATCCTGGTCGACATCACCTGCGACTCCGACGGCAAGATCAGCAGCTTCATCGATCTGGAGGACACGAAGGACTACCTCACCCTCCACCCGCTCAATGGTAAGCCCTACTACCTTGGCGTGTTCCTCACCGGCGCCTACCAGGACATCATGGGCGACCTGCACAATCTGTTCGGTCGCGTGAACGAGGTTCACGTCTTCCTGGAGGACGACGAGCCGAACGGTTTCTACATCGAGGAGTCGATCGACGGCAGCCGGATTCGCGACGTCGTTGAAGGCGTGCAATACCAGCACGAGGAACTCTCCCGCCGGATGAAGGCGCAGATCGATGCGGCCACGCGTCGCGACATGGTCAAACCGCGCGAAGGCGTGCGCATGCTGGAACTCTACGAGACCCTGCTCCAGGCGCGCACGTATCTGTCGATCGATCCGAAGACGCGTGGGCGCCGGAAGACGCGCGGCTGACACGCGGCGAAAGCACGCGGCGCTGAGACGCCGCGTGCTGGTTTAAGTTTAAAGTGTAAAGTTTAAGTGGGGAGTCGCGAGGTCCGCACGCGTGAGCGTGGATGGTCGGGCAGAAGTGGTTTTAAGCGCGGTTTAGCAGGTGAGCTGACGCGGCGCCGCGTTCTCCTTTAACTCTCCACTTCAGCGGCGGCGACGGGACGCCACGGGCGAGCTAGAGTTAAGGTGAAGAGTCTTCGGGGCGCGAAGTCGCGGGCCGCGCCGGATCAACCGCGCCAACAGCGGACCGTTTCTTCAACCTCAACTCCGAACTTCAACTGGCGGTGACGGGTTGGCGGCGCCGACGGCGCACCGCCAACC
>JAEWIY010000183.1 GCA_023386835.1 Verrucomicrobiota bacterium | reverse complement strand
GAAGGAAGGCCGCCGCGCGCACGAGCCGCTGCCACCGATGCCCCGCCAGTTGGCTCCGTCCATGGAGCAGAGAGCCCAGAACAGCCACGGCCAGTCCGGCTCCGGCGGCGTGCCAGACCGTGGAGTTGGAGACATCCAGAAAACGAGTGCCGGCGAACCAGAGCCAAACCCCGACGGCCGCGTCACCCAGGGCGAATGCCGCCCATTGAGCCAGGGCTCGGGCAAGGGAAGGGACTACGGGAGCGGTTTCGTAGGGCGCGCGCCGCATCACGGATCAGAACGACAGCTGCCGCTCCTCCGGGACGATGCGACGCAGCGTGTAGACATCGCTGGCCCGCACCTGCGCCACGTGCTCACCGAGAGTGGGCCACGGGTCCCACGGCGCACTCAGCAAGCGTCCGGAGATGCCGTCGCTGGCAGGGGAGAGCAGCCATTCGACCAGCCCGATCGCTTTTTCGAGCGAGGCGCCGCCGGTCGCCTTCTGTTTCACCGCCGCCGCGTATTCGGCGGCTCCGGCGCGCTCTGGTCCGAGTTGGATGACCTCATCAGTCAACCGCGTGTTGATTGCACCGGGCGCAACCGCGTTCACGTCGAATGGCTCGTTCTTCAATTCTTCGGCCAGCGTTTCAACCAGCCGGACAACACCCGTCTTGGCGACGCCATAAGCGGAAAAATTGAGCCGGGGTTTCGTCGCTCCACCACCGGAAAAACAGATGATCTTGGCCCGGCGCGGCGCGCGTTGCAGCGCGGCGTGGAAAGCGCGAACGGTGTAGTAGGTGCCGTCGAGATTGATCCGCACGGTTTCGCTCCACCGCTGTGGATCCGTGCGGACCAGCGGTCCGACCTCACCTTGCACGCCTGCACAGGCGATCACTCCATCCACATGCGACCAGACCGCATCCACGTCAGTGGCTGTCCGGGCGACCTGCTCCCAATTGGCGACGTCGCAGATCGATGAACGAAAACCCGCATGAGCGGCGGTGAGCTCGGACTGCGGCGAACGGGCGAGCCCCCAGACCTCATGCCCTTGGGCGAGCAGGTGCTCCGCCAACGCACGGCCAATGCCCGTGCTCGTTCCAGTCACGACCAACTTCATACGAAAAGGACCCGCCGCCTGCGCGCCGGCCGCGGGGGCGGAAGGGAGGAGATGGAGCCGAGCCGGCGCATCGGCCGACGCAAGCATGCCCTTGGACCTTTGGCCAACGGTTTCTGTGGCGCGGCGGCGAAAGCCCGGGTCCCGAAACAAGGTTGCATCAGCGGGGGTGCTTTGGTTCGTAAGCCCGGTTTGATTCGAGCAAGCATTACGGCGGCGACGCCGGAGCGGCCGTACTTGGATCTATCCTTGAGCCGTGGCTCTTCGGGCCAGGGCGCGTTCGCCAAAGCTTTGATCCGATCCTTCGCGCGTGAGTGACCACACATCTGCAACGGGAAAACAGGAGCGGTTTGCCCTGCTCTTGATCCTCCTCTTCGGCGCGCTCTTTTATTTCGGTTCGGCGTGGTCCTCGCTGCCGGCGTGGACCGACCAGGCGCCGTCGGGCTATTACGGGCTGCAAACCGAGGCGTTTCGCGCGGGGCAGCTGCACCTCAAGCTGGAGCCGCATCCGCAATTGCTGCGGTTGGAGGATCCGTACGATCCCGTGGCGAATGCGCCGTACCGCGTCCACGACATGTCGCTGTATCGCGGCAAGTACTACCTGTATTTTGGTGTTACGCCCATCCTCGTCCTGATGCTGCCGTGGAACGTGCTGACCGGCACGTACCTCACCGAGCCGTTTACGGTGGCCTTCTTTGGCACGGCGAGCCTCGGGATCAGCTTGTATTGGCTGACGCTGGTTCGCCGGCGCCTGTTTCCAATGGCCGGCCCGGCAACCACAATTTCAGCGGGACTCGTGCTCGCGTTCGGCAACATGGTTCCGGCGTTGATGCAGGCGCCTGGCTTTTACCAGGTGCCGATGACGTGCGCGTACTTCTTCGGCTTCCTTGCGCTCACGTTGGCTTGCCGTGCCTTGTGGAGCGAGCAGCGGGGCGCCTGGTGGCTGGCGGCCGCGAGCTTCTCGTGGGGACTGGCGGTCGCGGCCCGCCCCAACTTCCTTTTTGCCAGCGTCCTCCTGGTCGGCGTCTGGTGGTGGAAACTGGACCGGAGCCGCGACCTGCGGGTGTGGCTCACGCGTCGCTCGTTGAGGTTCGGCGTGGCCGCGGTGCTGCCGCTCGGGCTCATCGGCGTCGGGCTGATGGCGTACAATCAGGCGCGCTTCGACTCGATTACTGAGTTCGGCATGAAGTACCAGCTGGCCAGCTTCCGCATCGCCGAACAACCGCTGATGGGACTTGGCCACCTGTTGCCCAACCTGTGGGGCTACCTCTTTTCGACGCCGCAGTGGGAACGTTATTTCCCGTTCGTCATTCCAGGCGCCAGCCAGCTGCCGCTCGGTGCCCTCGCGGTGTTTCCGTTTTTTTGGATCGGGGCAATCGGTCTCTTCCGGCTCTCGGGACGTGACTCAACACTGCCGAAGGAAGTTCGGCAGGTCGCGGATTTGATTGTGCTGCCGCTCGTCGGCATCCTGCTGTTTCTCTGCCTCTACTTCGCGCTGATCCTTCGGTATGCGACGGACTTTATCGTCTGGCTGGCGCTGTTGAGCGCGTTGTTCGCGCTCCATTTCGATGCCGCGGCGCCGACCGCAACACGTCAGCGCCTCCGTCGCGCGTTGGTGGTGCTCGTCGCGGTGATTACTGTGGCGGTCAACGTGTTCTATGCCGCCCGGATGTTCCCTCAGCCGGAGCGGCTGCAGTTCGTGGGCCGCTGGTTGAATGCGCCATCGCACCTTTGGGCCAAACTAACCAACGAGCGCTACGGCCCGGTGAAGTTGACGGTGCAGTTTCCCGCCGGCCGAGCGGGTGCGACAGAGCCGCTGGTGGCCACCGGTGCCTTCGCGGAGGAAAGCGATGTCGTTTACGTGCGTTACCTCTCGGGAGATCGCATCCAGTTTGGATTCTTCCATTCCGGCTTGGGTGGACCGACGTCAGCGCCGTTGACCGTGTCTCGTGGCGAAAACGAGGTGGAGGTCTACATGGGGTCGTTTGCGCCTCCCGAAGCGCATCCGTTTTTTGGTGACTGGTCCCGGTTGGCGGTCGCCGGCGTGCGTCGAAAACTGGAAATCAAGTTAAACGGCGAGACGGCGTTGACGGCGGCGGCGAACTTCTACCCGTCGTCGCCCGGACGGCTGGCGATCGGTCGCAATCCCAACGGGGTCGGGCAGATTGAGCCGAGATTCACGGGGCAGATCTTGCGGCAGGAGCAACTGCCACTCGAGGCGGCGGACTACCTGGCGCCGCAGCTCAAACTCGGCGAGGTCTTGCGCTTCAAGCTGACCTTCCCGCTCGGCCGCGCGGGCACGAGTGAGCCGCTCTTGCAGACGGGTTCTGGTTCCCGCGGAGACCTTGTGTATGTGTCGTACCTTAAAAACAACCGGCTTCGGGTGGGACTCGATCATTGGGGTGGTGGAGGTCCGGTGACAGAGGCAGTGGAGTACAATCCAGAACTGGAGCACACCTTGCTGCTTTGGATTGGGCCGCTGGCGTCGGATGGAGACGCGACAGAGGCGAAAGAATCGGAGCGCGCAGTTCCGCTGCCGCGCCGTTACGCGGTGAGCCTGAACGGCCGGTGGCTGATCAACACCGAGGAAGCGTTTGCGCCGTCGGAGTTGGATGACTTCGTCATCGGTGTGAACAGCCGGAGGCACAGCTCGGCCGGGCCGATGTTCAGCGGGCGAATCACCCAAGTGGATACGATTCCGCGCGATGTCCTGCCGCCGCCCCCACGGCGGAGCGGTTATGGTGACGTTCGGTTGTCCGTCGTGTTTCCCCGAGGAATGTCGGGCCAGGTCGAACCACTGGTGACGACGGGGCAGACCGGGGCGGGCGACTTCATTTACGTTCGGTATGTGGATGATCACCACGTGCGAATTGGGCATGACCACTGGGGCTTTGGCGGTACGGAATCGGAGCCCATTGCCGTGGACTACGAGCAGCCCCACCGCCTGGAGATCACGATGGACGCTCTTCGGCCGCCGGAGGAACCGCGGCAGGGCGTCGCGGTGGTGCGGCTGGACGGGCGTGAAGTGTTGCGGGCCCGTTCACCCAATCACCCGGCGCAGCCCGATCAAATCGTGCTCTTGCAGAATCCGATTGGCGGATCCACCACGAGCGAGCGCTTCACCGGACGGGTCCTTTTGTTGGAGCGAGGCGAACCGACGCCGGGTGGTCCTTGAGGACGATGTTCAACTGACGGCCCACCTTCACGTTTGACGGGGGCGGGCACTTACGTTTGCCGGTGGGTTGCGCCATGCCGCTCCCGATCCAAGACCTGAAACGTCACAACGCGTCGCTCTCAGCCGAGCTGGCCGAGGCGTGCCGGGAGGTGGTGGAGAGCGGCTGGTACGTGCTCGGGCAGCAGGTGAAGGCCTTCGAGCAGGAATTTGCGGCCTACCTGGGCGCGGATCATTGCCTGACCGTGGGCAACGGCACGGATGCGCTGGAACTCGCTTTGCGGGCCGTGGGTGTCGCGGCTGGAGACGAGGTCATCGCCGCCGCCAACGCCGGCATGTATGCGACCGTTGCGATCCTGGCGGTTGGCGCGCAGCCGCACTATGTGGAAATCAATGCTGACCGCTGGTCGCTCGATCCGGCGGCAGTGCAGGCAGCGCTGCGACCAGGTGTAAAGGCAGTGATTCTCACGCACCTCTACGGTGGCGCCGGAGCGGTGGAGGCGTTGTCTCAAATCTGTCGGGAGGCCGGAGTGGCACTGATCGAGGACTGCGCGGAATGTCACGGCGCCCGCGTGCAGGGGAGCGCGCTTGGAACGTGGGGAGACGTGGGCTGCTTCAGCTTTTATCCGACGAAAAACCTGGGCGCCCTCGGTGACGGAGGCGCGTGCGTGGCTCGGGATTCCAAGGTGGCGGAGCGCCTGCGCTACCTGCGCCAGTACGGTTGGGAGAAACGTTATCACGCGACCCTTCCGGGTGGTCGGAATTCGCGGCTCGATGAGATGCAGGCGGCGATCCTACGTCGCAAGTTGCCGCACCTTGACCGGTGGAATGCCCGCCGCCGCACGATCGCCCGGCGCTACAACGAAGCGTTTGCGGCGCTGCCTTTGCACTGCCCGCGAATCGATGGCGAAGGTTATGTCGGGCATCTCTACGTGATGCGAACCTCGGACCGCGACCGGCTTCGGGCGGCGTTGGCAGAGCAGGGTGTCGGAACGGATGTGCATTTTCCCATTCCGGATCATCAGCAACCGGCCGTCGCACCCCGGCTCGGCACCACCTGGTTTTTGCCCGAGACGGAGAAGGCTTGTGGCACGGTGCTGACCCTTCCATGTTTCCCCGAGATGACCGATGACGAGGTCTCCGTGGTCATACGCGCCGTGCAAGGCGCCTACAACTCGGGCCGCCTGAAATGAGCGACGCCAAGCTGCTCTCGATCGTCGTTCCGGTTTATTTCAACGAACTGAACCTGCCGGAAACGGTTCCGGCGCTGCTCAGCCTTGCCGACCAGATTCAGCCGATGGCGCTCGAACTCGTCTTCGTTGACGACGGGTCGCGCGACCGCTCGCTCGAGGTGCTGTTGCAGTTTCAACAACAGCATCCCGAGACGATCCGCGTCGTGAAGCTGACGCGCAACTTTGGTTCGATGGCGGCAATCCAGGCGGGACTAAAAGTCGCGCGGGGCGATTGTGTCGGCATGATCTCGGCGGACCTGCAGGACCCGCACGATCTCTTCGTCGAGATGGTGGGGCGGTGGCGCGAAGGCGTGAAAGCGGTGCTGGCCGTCCGGCAGGATCGGGAGGAAACGGCCGGCCAGCGCTGGTTCGCCAATACGTACTACCGGTTGCTGCGACGGTTTGCAGTGCCGGATTATCCGAAGGGCGGCTTCGACTTCTGCCTCATCGATCGCCAGCTCGTGGAGGAGATCAACCGGATGGCCGAGAAGAACACGCACATCATGACGTTGATCTTCTGGCTTGGGTTCTCGCCGGCGTTGATTCCTTACACCCGGCGCAAACGCCGGCTCGGGAAGTCGCGCTGGACGCTGCAGAAGAAGCTCAAGCTGTTTGTCGATTCCTTCATCGCGTTCTCGTACGTGCCGATTCGTTTCCTGTCGGTGGTGGGACTGCTGACGTCGTTCCTGGCGGTGCTGTACGCGGGTTTTCAGGTGGCGGCGAAGCTGATCTATGGCACGCCGGTGCCAGGCTTCTCGACGACGGTGGTGCTCATCGCACTCACCTCGGGAGTGCAGATGATCATGCTCGGTGTGCTGGGCGAATACCTGTGGCGCATCCTGGATGAGACGCGCGGTCGTCCGATGTACGTGGTCGATCGGATCTACACGGGCTCGGGCCGCCCTCCTGTTTCCTCATGAACGAACCTTTTGTGCACGAGCGGGCATTGGTGGAGTCGGGCGCGATCGTGGGTCGCGGTACCCGCGTTTGGGCGTTTGCCCACCTGCTGCCGGGCGCGCGCGTCGGGGCCGACTGCAACATCTGCGATCACGTCTTCATCGAAGACGGCGCCGTGGTCGGCGACCGCGTCACGATCAAGTGCGGCGTGCAGCTTTGGAAGGGCGTGCAGGTCGGCGATGATGTGTTCATCGGACCGAACGCCACGTTCACCAACGATCCGTTTCCACGCAGCCGGCAGCATCTGGAGGAACACCCTGCCACGGTGCTCGAGCCGCAGTGTTCGATCGGCGCCAATGCGACCATCCTGCCGGGCGTGCGCATCGGTCGCGCCGCCATGGTCGGCGCGGGCGCAGTTGTCACCCGCTCTGTGCCGCCGAACGCCATCGTCGTCGGCAATCCCGCGCAGATCACCGGCTACGTCACGACGCGGCCGACGACCGACGCGGCAGTTGAGGTCGCTGCCCCGACGGGCGCGGTGGAGCAGCACCGGGTGACCACCACGCGGGTGCGCGGGGTGGAATTGCACGAATTTCCGCTGATCCAGGATCTGCGGGGTGACCTCACGGTCGCGGAGTACCCTCGTGACGTGCCCTTCGTGCCGAAGCGTCACTTCTTTGTGTTCAATGTGCGCAACCGCGAGATTCGCGGCGAGCATGCGCACCGGGAGTGTGCGCAGTTTCTGATCTGCGTCTCCGGATCGTGTCGGGTGGTGGCGGACGATGGCGCGAACCGCGAGGAGTTTGTCCTCAACCGGACCAATCTTGGTTTGTACCTGCCGCCGATGACGTGGGCGACGCAATACAAGTATTCGGGCGACGGGGTGCTGCTGGTGCTGGCCTCCCACTCGTATTCGGCGGCTGATTACATCCGCGACTACGATGAATTCCTGCGGCTGGTCGGCGGGAGCCGCACGGGTGCGTCGGCCCGTTGACGTGCTTCAGGCTTTGATCCGACGGACCGCGAAGGTCTCGCGGATCGTGGGGGCTTTTTCCGCACCAGCAGGCGGATGTTCCAGCAGGTAATACGCGTCGAGCCGGGGATACTTCCGCTCGGCTTCGTCCACGAACAGGATCTCGAAGGTGACGAAGGTCTCTTTGCGGCTCTCCTCGCGCCGGACGGAGATGATGCGGAACCGATCGCCGATGCGTGCGAGGTCCAGGATGCGCACGCCGTTGATGGTCTGCCCGACCAGGGTAGGGGTCACCTCCGCGGGCAATTGCGGCACGGATTCGTGCGTGCCGACGAGCGGATACGATGTGTCACGCTCCTCCAGCTTGAAGATGTAGCAGTCCCGCTGGAAGATGTACTCCTGGTTGGGCAGCTGGTTGTAGAGTGGAAGGCCGTTGACGTACGTCACCTTCACCGCGTTGCGCTGGTGCAGCACGAAAGCACCGACGATCACGACCCCGCCGATGATCAACAACCACTTGAACATGCCTCGATCCTAGGTAGGCGGCGACGCGGTTGGCGACGGTAATTCAGCGTGTTTCCGCCGTGAGACCTTGGAAGTGGACCCGGTGAATCCGACCGGTGAAAGCGGGTCCACAGCTGGAGACACCAATGTCATTCCGGCCGACCGCCAATTCGCCCACCTCAGCGGGGTGGGTCGTGAGGGGCGCCGACCAGACCACTTCACCGTTCAAGCGCACCTCGATCGTCTGCTTCCGGTGCTGCCGGGCAGCCTCGGGGAGCTCGACCCAGCTGGTGTCGTCAGTCCCCGGATACAACGAACCGAGGTGGACCTCCAGGTGATAAAGTTCGTCCGGGGTGAAGGCGATCGGCGACGAAAGCGTTGTGCCCACGCCCCAGTGATCGACCCCCAGCTGGAGCTGACCGCCCTCGAGGTAGGTGACGTACAGGGCGTCAGCCGCTCCGGCCCGCCCGGTGATGAGGAGGGGCTCGGCTTGCCCGGTGCGATCACCCGGGAACGACAGCAAAAGGACGACGGGTCCGGGCCGCGGTGTTTCGTCGTGGGCAGGTGGGAAGGAAAGTTCGGGTCCGGTGAACCGGGTCGTCACCGCGTTCTGTGTGCTTTGATTGAGCCCACCCCAAAAGAGCATGGGCAGCGTGGGCGCGTCGGACCAGTTGGGCACAACGAGCACGTTTTGCCCGTCGAGGCTAAGTTGCCACTCGTCGTTGCGACGGGCCCACGACAGCCGCTGTTCCTCACCTGGTTGAAATGGCAGGACTTCTGAGTGGATCGGCTCCGCGTTATGGCGGTGATACGTCAATTGCAGCCGGTCCCGCGGCAGGTACGAGACCGACAGCAGTTCGGGAGCGGGGGACCGCTGCACCGTGAGGAGGGGTTCGGTGAACCCGGCGCGTCCCTCGGGCCAACGCAAGGTGAGATGGTCGATGTCGGTCGAGGCAGCTGCGGCCGGCAGAGGCAGGCGCTGCAGGCGGTTCAGTGTGCCCGTGAACGGCGAGTGCGCGTACGAGCCGCCAATGAGCGAACGTCCAAAATGCACGTTTTCCCAGTCCGAGGGATGGGTGCTCAACCGCTGTTCGAGGACGACCTGCCCATCAATTTCAACGCGCACGGTCTCCTTCAACTCCGCGGCGAGCCAACCCGGCAGCGATTCCAGAGACTCGTCTCCGTCGGGATACATGAAACCGGCGCTGAAGACGATCTCGTGCCGTTGCCGGTAATCGATCGGGACGGGTTCGGAAAGCACCGCCTGCCCCCAGTTGTCGATGCCCACTCGAAGGTGCGCGTCGTCCTCGTAGCGCAGATACAGGAACGTGCCCGCTTCCTTCCGTCCGCTGGACAGCAGCAACTCTTCGCCCCCGCTGCGCCCTTGGGGTAACAGGACGTCCATGAGCAGCGGTCCCGGCGCCTTCAAGGGGCGGGTGATCTCCGGCGGGCGGTGGATCGCCTGCGCCAGAAGAACCGAACAGGCTGCCACTGTTGGCGTCAGCAGAACCAAAAGCCCAACCCTCCGCCGCACGCGTCGCAGCAGGAAACCGAGCGGTACCAGCACAGCCATGACAAGCCAGCCCGCCGTGCTGGCCCAGAACGCGGTGTGCAAACGCTCGCTACCGTCGAAACGCACCTCCACCTCGCTGGATCCCGGTAGCACCGGCAGCATGACCTGTCCGGAGGAGGAGGCGACGACCCGAACGGGGCGACCG
>JAEWIY010000234.1 GCA_023386835.1 Verrucomicrobiota bacterium | reverse complement strand
GGTCACGAACACCCAGGACGCCGAGGGCGAGATGCTGGAAACGCGCCCGGTGCCGGAGCTGTCGGAGGCGCAGGTGCGCGCGACGCTGCAGGGTTTTCTCGGCGACCAGTATCAGACGCCGCCGATGTTTTCCGCGGTGAAGATCGACGGTGTGCCCCTCTACAAGAAGGCGCGGGCCGGCGAGGAAGTGGAGCGTGAGCCCCGGTTCATCCGGATCATGCGCTTTGACCTCTTGCGCTGGGAGTCACCGCTGATCGACTTCGACGTGGCGTGCACGAAGGGCACCTACATCCGCACCCTCGCGCACGACGTCGGCCAGAAGCTCGGTTGTGGCGCGCACCTCAAGGCCCTGCGGCGCATCGCTTCGGGTGATCTGCGGGTCGACCAAGCCCTGCCGCTGGAGCAACTGCTCGAGATGCCGATGCCCGAACTCGAGCAGCGGCTGATCCCGATACATCAGGCCGCGCCACGCGTGGCGCTGTGAAGCGGGCCGGTGCAGCGGTGCCCTCGTTAAAACGTGACGGTGGATACCCGGGCCTATCATGACCTCGAGTCCGCGGCTGCCGTGCTGGATGGGCGGCCCGTTCACCTCGCGATCGGGATGTTCGACGGCGTGCACCTCGGTCATCGCGCGGTCATTGACGCCGCGGTCCAGTCGGCTCGGCGAGAGCATGGCCTTGCGGCCGTCCTGACCTTTCATCCGCACCCCAGCCGGCTCTTTCGTCCCGATGAGCCGGTGCAGTTGATCCAGTTGCCGGAGGATCGGGCGGCGCATCTGCGCGAGGCGGGGGCGGACCTCGTGATGATGGTGCCGTTTACACCGGAGCTGTCGCGCATCGAGGCGGAGGAGTTCCTGCCGTACCTCCAATCGCGTATTCGCGGTCTGAGTACGGTGTATGTCGGCGAGAACTGGCGGTTTGGCCGCGGCCGTCGTGGCGACGTCCTGCTGCTCAATCACGAAGCCCGGCGCCTCGGCGTCGCGGTCGTCAGCGCGCCGCGGATCAATCACAACGGCGAGCCGATCAGCAGCACCCGGATCCGGGCGTGCCTCCAGCAGGGGGATATCCGCCTGGCCAATACGCTGCTCGGCTACACCTATGCCAGCACCGGCGTGGTCACGCCGGGCCGGCGCTTGGGGCGGACGATCGGCGTGCCAACGCTGAACATTTCCTGGGCGCCGGAGTGTCAGCCCCGTTTGGGTGTTTACCTCTTCAAAGTCGACCAGGGCGGAACCGAGGAGGACGGTTGGCCCGGCGTGGGCAACTATGGCGTGCGCCCGACCGTCGAGACGGCGGTGACCGAGCCCCGCGTCGAGGTGCACCTCCTCGATGTCGTTTCGCCGTACACCACCGGTGACGTGGTGCGCGTGCGCTGGTTGGATTTCCTGCGCCCGGAAGTCCGTTTCGCCAACCTCGAGGCGCTGCAGGCTCAGATTGCGCGCGATCTCGCGGCGGCGCGTGCACGGCACGGTTTGGTGCCGCCGCCGGGTTGAAAGACTTCGCAGGGCGGCCTGGTGGCGCTTGCACCCGATGCTCCTCGAACGCGGAGAAGCCGGGTTGGCGGGGTAACTGACGGGACGCACTGTCCGGCTTGCCTTGACCAGACCCGTTCCTGAACTCGAAGCGTGCGCGGTTCCTTCTTGTCACCCCTCCAGCACCGCCAATGCCCCTGGTGCGTGCGGACGTTTGTTCGTTTCGGGCTGCTGGCCCTGATCGGCTTGGCCGCGGTGCCTGTGGTTTTGGCGCAACCCTTTGTCCGTTCGGCCGAGCAACTGCCTGACGCACGCTTCGCCTCCTGGATCGGTCCCGGCGAGAAAGAGAACACGTCCGAAGCGATGCTGTTCCGTCGCGGCATTGAGCTGTCCGAGGTGCCGGAGCGATTCGTCGTTCATGTCAGCGCGGACCACCGGTATCGCTTTTTCGTCAATGACGTGCCGGTGGCCTCCGGTCCGGTGACGAGTGACTTGGCCCGGTGGTATTACGACACGGTGGACCTCGCGCCCTATCTGCGGTCGGGCCGCAATCAACTGGCGGCGCAGGTCTGGCGCCATGGGGCCCAGTCGCGGCCGCCGGCGCGGCAGATTTCACACCGTCTGGGTTTGATCGTGCAGGGCGACAGCGAGGCCGAACAGGTGGTCAACACGGATGTCTCCTGGCGCGTGTCGCCGGATCTTGGCTACACGCCGATCCCGCACACCAGCCAGGAGGTCGGGGGAGGTTACATTGCCGGACCCACGGATCGCTGGGACGGCCGGCGCCATCCGTGGAATTGGCGGACGGACGCACCGGAGGGCGGCTTGTGGCAGCCCGCGACCGTGCTCGGCAAAGGCAACCATCCGGGCTTGAGCACGTGGGTGGTTTCGCCATGGTTGTTGTATCCACGGCAGATTCCTCCGCTGGAGGAGCGGATCGAGCCGATTGGCCGGGTGGTGCACGTGGAGCCGGCCGGCGGGGAGGTCTCGACCGACTGGGATCCGGAAACGCCGTTGGAAATCGCCGCGGGTCAGCGGGTGGAGTGGTTGATCGACCATGGCGTGCTGACCGTCGGGATCCCGGAGTTGGTACTCTCTGGCGGCCGTGATGCCGTGATCCGGTTTCAGTATCAGGAGGCGCTCTTTGGACCGGACCGGCGCAAGGGCAACCGGAATGAATGGCAGGGCAAACAGATGCGCGGTTACTACGACGAGTTTGTCGCGGATGGAGGCGAGGCCCGCGAGTACCGGCCGTCGTGGTTGCGCACTTTCCGCTACGTGAAGGTCACCGTGCAGACGGGGACGGAGCCGTTGCGGATCGAGCGGCTGCGGCATCGTTTCGTCGCGTATCCGTTGGTCGAGAACGCGTCCTTCCAGTCCGACAACGACAGCCTGGCGAGGATTTGGCAGGCGAGCTGGCGGACCGCGCGTTTGTGTGCGCTCGAGACGTACGTGGATTGTCCGTACTACGAGCAACTCCAGTACATCGGCGACACGCGGATGCAGGCGTTGATCTCGTATTGGGTGGCTGGCGACACCCGGCTCGGGCGCAAGGCCCTGGAGGACTTTGCCCTGTCGCTCCAACCGATGGGGCTGACCAAGAGCAATCATCCGAGCGCGGCGGTGCAGATCATCCCGCCGTTTTCGCTGCTCTACGTGCTGATGTTGCACGACTACTGGCTGGTGGCCGAGGAAACGGAGACTGTGCGGGATAAACTGGCCGGGGCGCGCTTCATCCTCGACTGGTTTCTCGATCGCATTGATCCCACGACCGGGCTGCTCGGGCCGTTGCCGTATTGGAACCACGTCGACGGCGGCGTCGCGGAGTTCAAGCTTGGCGCGCCGCCCGGCAGTGCGGAGGGCGGCTCCGCGCACATCAGCCTGCTCCTGGCGCTGGCGCTTGATCAAGCCGGGCAACTGATGGCGTGGGCCGGTCGCGAGGATGTGCAGCAGCGTTACCAAAAACAGGCCAGTCAGCTGAAGCAGGCGGTGCAGGCGGCCTGTTGGGATCCACAGCGTGGGTTGATGGCTGAGACGGCGGAGCGGCGTCTTTTCACGACGCATACCAACGCGCTGGCGATTCTGGCGGACGCGGTGCCCGTGCCGCTGGCGGAACTCGCCGAGAAACTGCACACCGACACGTCGCTGGTGCAGCCGACGCTGTATTATGAGTTCTATGTGTTCGAAGCGCTCGCCAAGGCCGGTTTGGGCGATCGGGTGCTCGAACGGCTGACACGTTGGCAGACGTTTCTCGACCATGGGCTGACGACGTTTCCGGAGCACGGTGTGGAGAGCCGGTCGGATTGCCACGCGTGGAGTGCGCATCCAATGTTCGCGCTGCTCAGCCTGACCGCCGGCGTGCGGGCGGCGGGGCAGGGGTTCACCTCCGTCGACGTCCGGCCCAATCCGGGAACGTTGCAGCAGTTCGACGCCAAGGTGCCGCACGCCCGCGGGAACATCGTCGTGAGTTATCGTCGCGATGCGTCGGCGGAGCGTTACGAGATCGAATTGCCGGAAGGGTTATCCGGACGCTTCCAACGACACGGCGTGCAACGCGTTCTGGAACCGGGGCGCCAGCAGGTGGTGGTGCCGCTGGTCTCGAGCCCGTAGCCTGCGCAAATGAGGTCGTTGTGCCCAGACGCGGATTTCCGGGCGGCCCGTGGGGGCACAAAAAAACCGCCAAACCTCGAAGGCTGAGCGGCTTACCGGATGGTGGACCCTACTGGACTCGAACCAGTGACCTTTTCCATGTCAAGGAAACGCTCTAACCAACTGAGCTAAGGGTCCGGTGATGTGAGCCGGCGAGTAAGCCGGAGCGGGGTCCGACTGATCAAGAAAAATTTCGCGGCGACGGGCGGCTGTTTTTTTCCTTCGCACGAAAGCGCCACTGGCACGGGCTCCCGCTTGAAAGCCGGCGGCGATTCTCCCAAATCGCGACATGCTGCAGACCCTGAGCATCCGGAACCTCGCCCTGCTGGAGGAAGTCGCGCTCGATTTCGAGCCGGGTTTCACGGTGGTGACCGGTGAGACCGGAGCGGGCAAGAGCATCCTGCTGGGCGCGTTGAGCCTGTTGGCGGGTGAACGCGCGGACAAAACCATCATCCGCCAGGGCGCGGCGTCGTGCGATGTTGAGGCGTCATTGTTTTTCAATGACAGTTCGGCCGTTGACGCGGTGCTGGAGACCCTCGACCTGCCGCCGTGCGAAGACGGGCTGTTGATCCTGAAACGAAGCGTGCCGCGCGAAAAGCCGCCCAGGATCAGCGTCAATGGCAGCCTGGCGACACTCGGCGCGCTGCAGCGGCTGGGAGAACATTGGATCGATTTTCACGGTCCGAGTGAACCGCGGCGGTTGTTGAAGCAGGGGCACCAGCTTGAGTTGCTCGATCTGTATGCGGGCGCTACCGACGCGCGCCGGGCGTACCGGGAGAGTTACCAGGAGTGGCGTCGATTGGAGACCGAGCGGGCGCGGCTGACGCAAGAAACGAAGTTGTCGCCGGACCAGGTGAATTTCCTCGAGCGCCAATTGGCTCGTTTCGACGAACTCACGCTCACGACCGAGGCCGTGGAGGCGCTGGAGCGCGATGCGGTGCGGATCGGTCGCGCGCAGGAACTGGTTGAGCTCGCCACGGCGGTCGAGGGTACTCTCGCGGGTGAGGATGCGGTGGTCGGGCGGGTGGCGGCGGCCTTGCGGCTGGCGCGGCAACTGGAAGGCATTGACTCGTCAACGGGACCGCTGGCCGAACGGTTGCAGGCGGCGTCGATTGAGCTGTCGGACGTCGCGGCTGAGTTTGGCGCCTTGGGCGCGCAGTTTTCGTTCGAGCCCGACGAAGTGGAGCAGATCCAGACGCGAATGAACACGTGGCTTGAGCTGAAGCGCAAACACGGCGGTGACTTGGAGAGCGTGCTCGCGGCTCGTGAAGAGATGCGGCAGCGGCTCGAGGTGCAAGGTGACCTTGAAGGCGTGCTGGCGCGGCTCGATCGGCAGCGGGACGACGCGTTGAAGAAGGTGAAGCAGGCCGCGACGGTGCTGCGGCGCGAGCGCGAGAAGGCCGCTCGCGAGCTGGCCAAGGTTGCGGCGAAGTCGATCGCGCAGCTCGGTTTCAAGAAGGCGGACTTCCGCGTCGAGGTGACGACGCTGCCCGAGCCAGGGCCGACCGGCGACACGAGTGTGGAGTTTCTCTTCTCGCCCAACGTCGGCGAGGCGCCGTTGCCGCTGAACCGCATCGCGTCCAGTGGTGAACTTGCGCGCGTGATGCTCGCGTTGAAAACCGTGCTGGCGGATCTCGATGAGGTTCCGGTGCTCGTCTTTGACGAGGTCGACGCCAACGTCGGCGGTGAGATTGGCCGGGTGGTGGGCGAGCAGATGGCGAAGATCGCCCGCGGTCACCAGGTGTTGTGCGTGACGCATCTGCCGCAGGTTGCGGCGCAAGGTGCGTCACACCTTGTCGTCGAGAAGGATCAGTCGCGGGACCGCGCCATTGTGCGGATCAGCGCGATCCATGAACGCCGCGAGGCGCGCGTGGCCGAACTCGCCCGCATGCTCGGTGATCGCAACGCGAAGAGCGCCCGGGCGCATGCCGCGGAGTTGCTCACGGCAAAAGCCGGTTGAGGCGCAGGGTTGCCGTGCCGTGACGCGCGGCTACGGTGCGCGTTGATGAAGCTTGGTTACCCTCTGCTGTGTTGGTTCAGTTCAATCTGCCTGGTCGCGGTGTCCACCGCTGCGGCAGCAGATACCACTACGAAGAAAATCCTGTTCTTCACCAAGTCCTCGGGCTTCGAGCACTCGGTGATCAAACAGGAGAATGGCCAGCCGAGTTTTGCCCAAAAAATGCTGGAGCAACTCGGGTCACAGCACGGGCTCGAATTCACCCACAGCAAGGACGGCAGCCTCTTCACGAAAGAGTATCTCGCGCGTTTCGACGCGTTTGTCTTCTACACGTCGGGTGACCTGTTGAGCGTGGGCACCGATGGCCATCCGGCGATGACGCAGCGCGGTCAGCAGGACCTGTTCGACGCGATCTGGAACGGAAAAGGGTTCGTCGGCATTCACAGCTGCTCCGATACGTTTCACACGGGCGAAACCGGCGGCGGTAATCCGCAGCGCCGGCTGCAGCGCTACCGCACGTATGGTCCGGCGGCGCATCCGTTCGTGAAGATGCTGGGTGGAGAGTTCATCCGGCATGGCCCGCAGCAGGTCGCCCGCGCACGCGTCGTGGCGCCGTCGTTTCCGGGGTTCAACAAGATCGGCCAGGAACTCAACGTGATGGAGGAGTGGTACTCGTTGAAGGAGTTTGCGCCCGATTTGCAGGTGCACCTCGTGCTTGAGACGGAGGGGATGAAGGGCACGGACTATGAACGCCCGCCGTTCCCGATCGCGTGGGCGCGCAAGCATGGGCAGGGCCGCGTGGCCTACAACGCCATGGGCCACCGCGAGGATGTCTGGGAAAGCGAGGCCTTCCAATCGATGCTGATCGGCGCGATTCGTTGGGCGGCCGGGCTCGAGCAGGCGGAGATCCAGCCGAACCTGCAGGATGTCGCTCCGCAGGCGGGCGTGCTGCCGAAGCC
>JAEWIY010000082.1 GCA_023386835.1 Verrucomicrobiota bacterium | reverse complement strand
TTGTTCACGAAGCTCCCCTCCCACCCACGGCCACCCTTGCGGGTGAAAGACAGCCGTGGGTTCCGGGGAGCTTGATGAACAACTCGACCCTCTGTCCACGAAATCGAGGCAATCACATCCTCAACGGTCCGTTGAGTTAAGAGACGAGCTGCAACTGGAGTCGGTCTCCTTCAACCGCTGCCCCGCTTCCTTCTTGCGCCGCCTGAGTCTTTTTGCGGCCAACTCCTCCACTCCGCTCGACCGGTTGCCTTTAAAGGTCTCTTGAGCTTCTCGCTTAATGCCCAAAGCTTACCGCCTCCTATGCCTGCTGTTCTGAATTACGAACCTGTGATGGTGACGCCGCGCCGGGAGCCGGTGCGGTTTTCGGCCATTCAGGAGGAAGTGCTGGAGCTGAAGCGTGCCCGCAACGCGGTCATCCTCGCGCACAATTATCAGGTGCAGGCGATCCAGGAGGTGGCGGACTACGTCGGCGATTCGCTCGGCCTGTCTTATCAAGCGCAGGCGGCGAAAGCGGACGTCATCCTGTTCTGCGGGGTGCACTTCATGGCAGAGACGGCCAAGATCGTGAACCCCGGCCGCACCGTACTGCTGCCGGACCGGAACGCCGGCTGTTCGCTTTCCGACTCGTGCCCGGCCGATCGCCTGGCCGCGTACAAGGAAGCCAACCCGGGCCTCTACGTCGTCGCCTATATCAACTGCTCGGCCGGCGTGAAGGCGCTGAGCGACGTGATCTGCACGAGCGGTAACGCGAAGAAGATCGTCAGCAAGGTGCCGGCGGACCGTGAAATCCTTTTTGTGCCCGACCAGAATCTTGGGCAATGGGTCTCACAGCAGACCGGCCGCGCGATGCGCCTGTGGCCCGGCAGCTGTTACGCCCACGTTCAGTTCACCACGCAGGCCATCGAGAAGGTGCGCAGCCAGTTTCCCGGCGCGCCGGTCGTCGCGCATCCGGAGTGCGTGCAAGCCGTGCGCGATTTGGCGGACGAAGTCTGCTCAACCGAGCTGATGGTGAAGTTCGCCCGCGAGCACCCGGCCGAGCAGATCATCGTCGTCACGGAAAGTGGCATGCTGCACCGGCTCCAGCGCGAGGTGCCGCACAAGACCTTCATCGCCGGCCCCACCGACAGCTGCGCCTGCAACGACTGCCGGTTCATGAAAATGAACACGATCGAGAAAGTGCGCGACGCCCTGCGCAATATGTCGCCCGAGATCGACGTGCCGGAGCCCACCCGCAGCCAGGCGCTGATTCCGCTGCAGCGCATGCTCGACTGGAGCCGCTGAGCGCGAGCAGCCGAGTGGCCGGGTGAATACGAACCGGCCCCGGCACGCTCGCGCGAGCAGCTTTTGTTTCAGCGACGGCTTGGTGAGTCAGGGATCGCGGCTGGCCGGGGTCCGGCTGACTGTCTGAACGCTTCGGCTACAGTTGTAGCCGAGATCCCGCTTCCGCTGGGGTCGCAAGTCATTACCGTGCGGTTACCCCTTCCGTATTCATGCGACTCCGTCGTTGCCCCCCACCCGCCTCCTCCTTGTCTCCGTTTCTGTTCGCCCGCTCGCGCCCCGCGGCGGCGCACACCTTCCGGCGCTTGCGCCGTTGGACCTCCGCCGCGCTGATCGCGTCCGGCCTGGCGAGCGGCGCGTTCGCCTCAGCGACGTTCCCCTGGCCCGAAATGTCCGCGGAAACCAAACCGTGGACCCGCTGGTGGTGGCCGGGCAGCGCCGTCACACCTGCCGACCTCACGGCGGACCTGGAGGAGATCGCCCGCGTCGGCATCGGCGGCGTGGAGCTGACGCCGGTGTATGGAGCGAAAGGATACGAAGAGCGTTACCTGCGTTATTTGAGTCCCGCCTGGCTCGATGCGTACGATCACACCCGGCGCGAAACCCAGCGCCTCGGGTTGGGACTCGATCTTGCGAACGGCACCGGCTGGAACGCCGGTGGGCCCACGGTGGGTGAACGCGATGCGCCGAAGCACGTGGTCTTCCGTCGCTTCACCGTGCGCGGCGGCCAACGGCTGAACGAGCGTGTGGTCGCCGAACAACGGCCCTGGGTGAACTACGTCCTCGGCCAGGTGTATGGCGTTGGTCGCGACGCGTCGCGCGCCGCCGACGCCACAGCCAAGGCCGAGCCTCCGGACACACCACCCGCCACGCTCTCCCTGCGGCCCGGGCCGACGGTCGACGAGCTGCGCGACCCGTTGGAGGCGAACACGAATCTGCAGCAACTCGCGATCGACCAGATCAAGTACCGGCGCGCACTGCCGCTTCAGGCGTTGCTGGCTTACGGTCCGAACGAAGAAATTCAGGACCTGACTAAGCAGGTTCAGCCCGACGGTGCGCTCGACTGGACTGCTCCCGCCGGCGAGTGGACGCTGTACGCCGTTTTCCAAGCCCCCACCGGCAAGCTGGTCGAGCGGGCCGGGCCCGGCGGCGAAGGCTACATGGTGGATCATCTTTCGCGGGAAGCGGTGTCGCGCTATTTCGCCCATCTCGCGCAAGGGTTCGATGCGCGCGGATTCGACGGCGTGCGCGCCTTCTTCAGCGATTCGTACGAAGTCGACGATGCGCGGCAGCCGGCCGATTGGACCGAAGACTTTCTCACCGAGTTCGAGCGCCGGCGCGGTTACGATCTGCGCGGCCACCTGCCCGCCTTGTTCGCCGAAAATCGCGACGAGAACCAGGTGCGAATCCTGAGCGATTTCCGCGAGACGGTCAGTGACCTGCTGCTCGACGGCTTCACCCGCACGTGGAGCGGCTGGGCGCATGAGCGAAACCTGCAGATTCGCAACCAGTCCCACGGCTCCCCAGCCAACCTGCTGGACCTGTACGCCGCGAGCGACATTCCCGAAACCGAGGGTATCCTGCCGCCGAATATGCGCTTCGCCTCGTCGGCGGCGCACGTCGCCGGGCGCCGGCTCGTTGGAGCGGAAGCGGTCACGTTCCTCAACGAGAACTTCCTCTCCACACCGGCGCAGATTCGCGAAAACCTCCGTCGTTACTGGCTGAACGGCGTTAATCACGTCGTCTACCACGGTACCGCCTTCACGCCGCAGGACGAGGCCTGGCCTGGCTGGTTCTTCTACGTCGCGGTGCACCTCAATCCGCGCAACCCACTCTGGGCGCATACGTCGGCGGTGCACCACTACGCCACGCGCGTCCAATCGTTCCTCCAGGCCGGGCGGCCGGACAACGATGTGCTGCTCTACTTCCCCGTGCACGACCTGTACGCCGAGCCGCCCGAGCGCCCGATTCGTGGCCACGAGGGTGACGGCCCGGCGCGCGCGTTGACGCAGCACCTGACCACAGGTGGCGACTGGCTGCAGAAAACCGCCTTCGGCAAACTCGCGGACCAGCTGCTGCAACGCGGATACGCGATCGACTACGTTTCGGATCGGCAACTGCAGCAGCTGACGAACGCCGACGGGCAACTGCTCGCGTCCGGCAACCGCTATCAACTCATCCTTGTCCCGCCGGTGCGGTTTGTGCCGCTGTCAACGTTGCAATGGCTCTTCACGCTGGCTGAGCAGGGTGCCACCGTGGCCTTCGTGGACCAGTTGCCGGGCGACGTCGCCGGCTGGGCGCAGTTCGTGGAGAAACGCGAGCAACTGCGCCGACTCACGGAGTCGCTGCGCTTCGCCGCTGCCGATCGCAGCGGCGTGAAGGAGGCGCGATTGGGGTCGGGCCGAATCCTCGTCGGCGCGGAACCGGAAGCGCTGCTTGGCGCCTCCCGGGTGCGGCGCGAGTCGATGCACGACCAAGGCTTGCAGACAATCCGCCGGAAGCTGGACGACAGCACCGCCTATTATGTGGTGCACTCCGGTCGCGCGGCCGTGAACGGTTGGATCCCACTCGCGTCACCTGCCGAATCGGTCGCCATCTACGACCCGGTGACCGGCCGAAGCGGGCGCGCGGCGACCCGTCAGGTCAACGGCACCAGCGAGGTGTACCTGCAACTGGAGCCTGACGACTCCTGTCTGCTCCGCTTGTATCCAAATAAGCGTGACGGCGAAGCCTTCCCGCTGTGGCAGCCAGCCGGTCCGGCGCTGCCTCTCGAAACGAGCTGGCAGTTGAGCTTCCTTTCGGGCGGCCCGGCGCTCCCGGCCGCGGCCACGCTGGATCGCCTGCGCTCGTGGACCGAGTTGGACGGTGCCGACTACGATGCTTTCTCCGGCACCGCGCGCTACCAAACCCGTTTTCCCCGGCCCGCGACAGACGATGTAGAGGGCTGGTGGCTCGATCTTGGCGAGGTCGAAGAAACCGCGGAGGTGATTCTCAATGGCACGCTCCTGGGCATCACCATTGGTCCGCGTCACCGCGTCTTTGTGCCGGCGTCGCTTTGGCGGGACCAGAATGAGCTCGACATCCGGGTGGCCAACCTCGGCGCAAACCGCATTGCTGACCTCGATCGCCGCGATCCGTCATGGAAAAAGCTCTACAACCAGAACATCCGCCCGCTCCGCTCCTCCAATCGCGGGCCGGACGGCATGTTCACCGCGGCGCACTGGGAGCCGATGGCGTCCGGATTGCTCGGGCCGGTGAAACTGGTGCCGTTACGGGCTCGGCCAACGCCTTGAACCGTGTCCGTCCCGAGCCGCTATCCCGCCGCCGCCCTGCTGGCTTTCGCGCAGCGTCTGCTCGGAGCGGCCGGGCAGCCGGCGGGCCGCGCGCGCGATATCGCTGAGGTTCTGCTCGAGGGTGATTTGCTCGGGCATACGACGCACGGCCTGTCGTTGCTCGACGCCTACCTCGACGAAATCACCCAGGGGCGGATGCCCAACACGGGTGAGCCGGAAGTCGTCGCCGACCACGGCCACAGCCTGACCTGGGATGGCCATTACCTGCCCGGACCATGGTTAGTTCGGTGTCTGATCGCCGAGGCGCAGCGAAGGCTGCCGCAGCACGGCACGGTGACCGCATGCCTGCGGCGCTCGCATCACATCGCCTGCCTCGAGGCCTTTCTTGAGCCCGTCGCCCGCGCCGGGCAACTGCTCGTGCTCACGTGCAGCGATCCGGGCAATCGCTGGGTCGTGCCGCCGGGTGGGACGGAGCCCTGTTACAGCCCGAACCCGATCGCATGCGGCATTCCGACGCACGCGGACCCGATCCTCGTTGACCTCAGCCTCTCCACCACGTCCGCCAATGCGTGCATGCGCGCCGTCCGCACGGGTCAGCGCTTGCCCGGGCCGTGGCTCGCGGACGCCAACGGGCAGCCCACGGACGACCCGCGGCCGCTGGTCGAGCGCCGGGAAGGCGGGCTGTATCCGATCGGTGGTGACCAGCTGGGCTACAAGGGCTTTGGCCTAGGGCTCATGGTCGAGGCGCTGACCAACGCACTCGGCGGGGCGGGACGCACCGATCCACAGGCTCGTTGGAGCTGTTCGGTTTTCCTCCTCCTCATTGATCCCGCACGGTTCGGCGGCCTGGACGCTTTCCGGAAGGAGATGAGCGCCCTGGCCGAAACGTGCCGATCGAGCCGTCCCATTCCCGGCGGACCTCCCGTCCGGCTGCCCGGAGAGGCCGCGTTGCGCCGTCGCAGCGAGCAGCTGGCCGACGGCGTTCAGGTTGCGCCGGAGGTGATCAAGCGGCTGCGGCCGTGGGCGGACCGCTTCGCGGTGCCCCTGCCCTGATCGGCTGTCGCGTTGAGGACCGGGCAACCGTTGCTCGATCAACCCGCCCCCGCCGCTCAGCTTCGCAGACCAAATAACAACTGCAGCAGCGTCTGCAGGTCCTTGCCCGGCCGCGGCTCACCACGCACGCGGGTGACGAGCGACTTGCAGCGGCAATGGCGCAGCGCGTCGTCGTCTGTGTGGACGATCTTCACCTGCCCTGCCTTAAGGCCATCCAGTTCGGTTGCCGTCAGCGGTTTCCAAGCGAATGGAATGCCGAAGTGGCTCACCGACACCTCCCACCCGGCCGGTTCGGCCACGGGCATTGCCTTGGGCACGAACCCCGGATACCGTTGCACAAAATCCGGGGTGCGGCTCACCGCCACCTGCACCCGCACGGCCGGCTGAAGCTGTGCCAGATAGCCGGCAAAATCATCGACGCGGTGCTCGCGAAACAACGTGTAGAACTCGAGCGGATCGAAGCCGACGAGGTTCATGCCGTTCCAGACGCCGTGCTCGTTTCGGCTGCCAAACTGCCGCCAATCGTACCAGGACTGGAACTGATCCGACAGCCGCAGGCCGATCTCAAAGTGCAGGTGCGCGCGGTTCTTCGGGATCGTATAACCGCCAGCACTACGCCCCATCGTGCCGATCTCCTGCGCGCGCTGCACGTCCATGCCCACCCGCAGCCCGGGTGCGATGGCCGACAAATGCGCATAGAGAGTGTACACCGCCGGTTCCTGGCCGGTGTGTTCCAGGACGATGTAACGGCCGTAACTGCTGGAACCGGCACGCGAGTTGATGTGCCGAACCACGCCTGGCAGAACCGCGAAAATGGCGTCGGTTGCCTCACCGCGGCGGTCCCGTGAGATCGGTTTGAGATCGATGCCTTCGTGAAACTGCGTGCCACTCGTGCGCACGCACCCGAAGAGTCCGGAGGTCACCTCGCCGGACTCGGTCGGCTGGACAAACGTCTGCAGGGGCTCCCGCTGGAAGTAAGCCGGGTTGGCGGTCGGCCAGGCGATCTCGATGCGCTCCTGCGCCGTCAGCGTCACGCCGGCCAGACAAAAGCCGGCGAGCCACGACCCGACCTGCCTCATGATTCGGTCCGGCGACCGGGGGTCGTTCCACCCCGCTTCAGACGCGCGGCAAGACGGCCCAATTCACGATCCTCCTTCTCCACGAAGACCAGCATCCGTCCGCCCACAATCGGCTCATCCAGCACGCGCACGCCCGCCGGGATGCCGTCGAGCAAGAGCACCAATCGGCGGTTTGGATACGTCTCGCTCAGGCGCAGCAACGCACCCGCGGCCTCCGGCGTGAATTGCAGCGCCAGGCAACGACCGTCCTCCACCTCCGCCACTTCGGCTTCAACCAGATCCCATTCGGTCAGCACCGGCTTCGACGCCACCATCACGCGCACGCCGCTGCGCGGCAGTACCACCGGGACGGCGATTTCGCCCGGACCCGTTTCCAGGTAAAAACGGGCAGCGGTGCCCGTGTCGTTCTTGCGGCCACTTCGGCAGCCGGCGAAGGCCAGCCCGAGCACCAGCAGCGCCAGCATCCATCGCCACGCTTTTTGCGATCCACTTACCGAATACGATTCACTCATGCGACAAGGGTTGAAGGAGAATGGTCCAATCCGCGCCCGCCCGCACGCCGTGGCGCTGGGCGAAGTTTTCCTGGTTCAGCGCCAGCGCCGCGTTGAGCAGGCTGTTCAGGTAAAGTAGCGGGGCTCCGGGCGGCACTTCGCCGAACGTACTGACATAGGGCACTTCGCCAGTGAAATGAACGATCCCGCGCTCGGCCAGTGTAACTCGCACACGATCACCGGGCTTCATGCCCACCCGGGCCAGCATCTCCTCGGGGATGTTGGTCCAGACGTTGCCGTAATTCGGATCGAGCACCGGGATGCCGCCGCGGATCCGCCCCGCTTCTTCCACCGGGCGCGGATAATCGATCCGGACCACCTCGGGCGCCCGTTCCGGCCCCACCTCCTCGAACGTGATTGCACCGGACGCCAGCCGCGCGCCCGTGTAGGCGTACACATCGCGGCCGTGAAAGGTGTAGCTCTTATCGGAACCGCTCAACCGATTCCGCGTTTCGTCAATCTGCCGGACCGCCGCAATGCCGAGATCCTCGGCCACGAGCGTCAACGTGCCGTTGTCCGGCGAGACGAAGAAGTGTCCGCTTTTTGTCTTCAGCACCACTGACAGCCGGTCGGTGCCCACGCCCGGGTCCACCACCGACACAAATACCGTGCCCGCCGGCCAGTACGAGGCGGTTTGCTTCAGGCGATACGCCGCCTCCCAGATATCAAACGGCGTGATCTCGTGCGTCAGGTCATGGACCGGCACCCGCAAGTCCACGCTGGCCGCAACGCCCTTCATCGCGGCCACCGCCCCATCCTTGAGCCCAAAGTCCGATTGCAGGACCAAGGCAGACGGCTGCGCCCACCCGCTCACCACCAGCAGGCCGAACAACGCCAACCCGAGGGCACTCCGCTGCACCCGGCCACGTACCTGCCCGCGTAGTGCCGTCATGGTGACGCGGCCTCCGCCATCGCCTCCATGATCGCGCCCCCCACCGAATCCGCCACCAAACGACCGGCGGTGGTGAGTGCGAGCCGACTCCCGTCCCGCTGCGCCAGCCCATCGTCGATCAGGCGTGCGGTCACCGCCTCCACCGCCAGCCAGGGCGCCTGCGGAAACCGATCGCGCAGCGCCTCCAAATCGACGCCTGCATTCATTCGCAGCCCAAAAATCAAGCTGTCCTCCGCCAGCAACGCCGGCGTCAGCGCCACCCGGTCCTCCGTCATCCGGATTCCTTCGGTGACTTGCGCGCGCCATTGCGCCAGATCGGCAATGTTCGCGCCGCGCCAGCCGCGGTGCTGCGATGCAGCCGACGGGCCCACGCCGATCCACTCCTGCATTCGCCAGGTATTCACGTTGTGCTGGCAGACGTGGCCGGGGCGCGCGAAGTTGGACACCTCATACTGCTCATAGCCGGCTTCCCCGAGCCGGACCCAAGTCGCTTCGTACAAACGCGCCTCGTGCTCCGGATCGAGCTTCACCTGCCCACGGGAGAGTTTCACCCACAGCTTGGTGTCCTCCTCAAACGTCAGGCAGTACGTCGACAGGTGATCCGGCGCCAGCGCGAACGCCTCGTCGAGATCCCGCCTCCACGCCGCCTCATCCTGGCCGGGCAACGCGAACATCAAGTCGAGGTTGACGCTTTTGAAGCCGACCTGCCGCACGCGCTCGTAAGCCCGAAAAATCTGCTCGCGGGTATGCTGGCGCCCCAGTGCCTCGAGCAACGCGGGCTGAAAGCTCTGCGCGCCCATCGAGATTCGCGTCACCCCGGCCTCCTTCAACGCGTGCAGCCGCGCTTCCGTCACGGAAGCGGGCGCCATCTCCACCGTCCACTCGCGGGGTGCCCCACCGGCGGCCGTGCAAACAAGTTCGCCCAGTCGCGCCAGGTCGCGCGGCGCGAGGAGCCCGGGAGTGCCGCCGCCCCAGAACACCGTATCCACGGCGCGGTGCGGCGCCGCGAGCGCGAGTTCCTCCTCGATTCCGGAAAGGAACATGCGAACTCCGTCCGCGGTCGGCGAGGTCTGGTAAAACGCACAAAAGTCACACGTGCTCGCGCAAAAGGGCACATGCACATAGATCCCCAGCGATCCTGCAAACACAGGATCGGCGTCGAAGGCGGCAGGCGGCATTTCGCTCATTGCCAAGGCTGGGGAGTTGTGTTGCAGATCGGTCAATTTTACTAGCGAACGCACATGCAAAACAACCGCTTCCCCCACGCGAGACGAATCTGGCAGGGCGTCCTGGCGATCCTCGCCCTCGCGTTGCTCTCCGGCTGCGAAGAGGTTCGGATCACGAATCTCACGCCGTCGACGTTGCCGGAGAATCCGTCGCAGACCTACACGTTCTCGGCCCGCATCACGCCGAAGGCCAGCGGTTACGTGAAAGGTTCGCTGCGACCTGACATCGTGGTGGATGGCCAGGTGCATCGCATGCAACCAAGCCAGCTCGGGCAGGACATCTACGAGTTCGACTACCAGATTCCGGCCGGCCGCACCGAGGTGAAGTACTACTACCTCGTGAAGTTCCAGGTGAACTACAACGGGCAGGTCTCCCCACGGGAAGCGTACACCGACTTGCAGCACGCCCGGCTTGCCGGTCGCTACGTGCTCTCGCTCGAGGTCAATCGCGGCCCGGTCGGCGCCCGCGTCAGCGTGCTCGGTCGCGGCTTCACCGCGCAGGACGTCGTTTACTTCGACAACACCCCCGCCCGCACGGTCTTTGATTCACCCAACTCGCTGAGCTTCTTCGTGCCCGCCGTGGAGCCGGGCCGCAACTATCGCGTCCAAGTCGTCGGCGGCGCCGGCACACAGGCCGTCGGCACCTTCCGGGTCGATTCAGTCAGCCTGTCCGTCTCGCCGACCTCGCTCAACCTGCGCTCCGGCGAGACGCAGTCGCTCACCTTCACGCTCCCAAACACTGCGCCCGCCGGCGGTCTGCTGCTCGACGCCACCACCGACATTCCCGAGAGCATCATCATGCCGGAAGTCGTGGTTCCCGCCGGGAGCAACACCGTAACCGTTCAAGTGACCGGCGGTCAGCCCGGCAACGGCAACCTGTTCCTCCAAGGTTACGGCGCCGGTGAGATCAGTGTGCCGGTCAGCGTCCGCTAAACGGTCGCCCTCTCCTCCCTTCCAAGGCCCGCTTCGCTCGAGCGGGCCTTTTTGTTTTGGTCAGCGGAAGGTAGCCGCAAGAAAGCACAACGGCCCAAAAAGGCGTCACTGCAGGGTACGTCGCCTTTGATCTTCTAAAAAGAACATGTACGGGCCGCGCCGAGTTCGGTGAGGGTTCGTTTTTTGCGCCTCCTGCGCCTTTTTGCGGCGCCACCCCACGCCCCGCCCAGCGGCCGCGCTCACCACTCGATCGTCACCACAACGGGCCGGTGATCACTCGCTTCGCGCACACCTTCACCATCGTGAATTCGAGCCGTGATCTGGGTGGCGGCATCAACCAGTGCCGGTGACGCGAGCGCGTGATCGACACGTGAATAGCTGTCGTCGCGGCGGTAAACGTGCGTCCAGCGCTCGCCGCGTGAATCCTCCGCCGGCAGCAACCGGCTGAGCTCACGTTCCCCTTTCTCCAAAAACGCCCGCACGGCCCGATCACGCGGCGCGGCGTTGAAATCGCCCAGCACCAGGAACGCCGTCTCCGTCGGCGCCCCGCTGACCGCCAGGATGCGGTCGCGCGCCGCCACCGCCTCGCCGTTCCGCCACTGCGTCGCCGCCGGATCGTCCGGCCGCTCGGTGTAGCGACTTTTTAGATGCACCACAAAGAGCACGACTTCGCGGCCGCCACTCTCCAACCGCACCTCCAGCAATCCGCGCCGCACCTGTTCCTGTCCGCCGAAATAAGGAAACGTCAGGTCCGTGTGCCGGCCGACCCGCTGCAGAGGCCGCCGCGACAGCACTGCGAGGTAACGCGGCTCTCCCCCGGTTTCCAGGATCGCCGTGTGCGGGTAATCGACGCCTTCGCTGCGCAGGTCGCGCTGCAACTCCCGCAAAAAAGCCGGCCCGCCCATCTCCTGCAGCGCCAGCACGTCGGCATCGATCTCGCGAATCACGCGCCGCAAGGCCGCCTTCTCCGACTCCGGCTTCGGGTACTCGCGGCGAAACACGCCGTCCGCCATCCGGTTCTCCAGGTTGTAGTTGGAAAGATTGTACGTGGCGACCCGCAGCGTTTCCGCCCGGACAGCCCCGATCACCACCAGCGCGACGGCGGCCCACCTCAGCGCGCGCCCAAAGCGCCCATCGGAAAGCCGCGTCGCCTTGCCCATGACTCCCCGAGCTCAGCTGCGCTGCAGGGCCTGCTCCCGCTCCACCAGCGTGGGATGCGAATAATAGAAGCCGCTGTACCAGCGGTGCGGCGTGAGATTGCTCAGGTTTTTCTGCGCGAGCTGCCGCAGCGCCCCGACCAGCGGCAACGGTCCGCCCATCGCCTCGCGGGCAAAGGCATCCGCTTCGTATTCGTGTTTTCGCGACAACAGGTTGCCCAGCGGCGAGAACCAGAACGTGACAAGCCCGCTCAACAGCCCGAAGAGCAGAAACGACGGCGCAAGTTCGCCGGCCGGCAGTCCGAAGCTGGTGTTGAACCACGGCGCCCAGACGAGCCAGGCGATCGCGGCAAAGGCGGCGAACTGCATCACGGCCGACAGCAGCAGCATGCGCGGAATGTGCCCCTTCTTGTAGTGCCCGACCTCATGCGCGAGCACGGCCTCGAGTTCGTCCGGCGCCAGCTGCGCGACGAGTGTGTCGAACAGCACGATCCGGCGAAACCGCCCGAAGCCGGTGAAGAACGCGTTCGAGTGGCCGGAGCGTTTGCTGCCGTCCATCACTTCGATCGTCGAGGCCTTGAACCCGGTGCGATCTGCCAGCGCCAGCAGCCGGTTCCGCAGATCCCCTTCCGGCAGTGGCGTCAGCTTGTTGAAGAGCGGCAGAATCAATTTTGGGTACAGCACCAGCATCAGGAGCTGGAAAGTGAAGAGCAGCGCAAAACCCCAGATCCACCAGGACCGGCCCACCCACTGCACGAGCGACAGCAATCCCCACAGCAGCGGGAAACCGATCACAAACGTCAGCACGAGCCCCTTCAGTTTGTCGGTGAACCAGAGACCCGGCGTGCTCTTGTTGAACCCAAAGCGTTCCTCCAGCCGGAACTGTGACCACCAGTCAAACGGCAGGCTCGGCAGGCTGATCAACACCCCGGCGAAAAGGATGAACAACGCGTCGTCCCACGTGCCGGTGAACGACCAGCCGCCCACCTCAGCGTACAGCCACGGCAGGACACCACTCGTCAGCACCAGCGCGAGCACGCCGGCATCAAAGACCATCGTCAGGTGACTGAACCGAATCTTGGCCAGCGTGTAGGCAACGGACTTGCGGTACGTCGCCTCGTCCATGATCGCCGCCACGGCCGGCGGAGGCTGCTGCGCGTGCCGCCGCACCTCCGCGCGGTTGAGCGCTGACAACCCCAGCTCCGCGAGCAACCGCGCCACGATCAGGCCCAACACGATCATCAACACCATGCGCTTACTCAACCTGCCGCCCCGCCGGGGGGAAGGCAAAAGGGAGCAAGCGGTAAACAGTAGGCTTTAGGCTTTAAGCCGGAGCCGCAAAAAGGCGCAGGAGGCGCAAAAAAGGGATGCGGGAAGACGGCAATCACCCACCTTCCTTCTCTTTTCTCCATTGGAGGGACGAATCCGTGGGCGCGCGGACGTCCCGCTGCTTTTGCGCCTCTTGTGCTTTTTTGCGGCTCACCTTTTGCGGCTACAAACCTTCCGCACCGGCCGCCGAAACCTTTTTCACCCTAACTGCAGCGCGCTCGGCAGCTTGCGGTTTCGGCCCAAAACAGCCGTTGCACGAGCCACGCCCTAGTGTTCATTTGCACACCATGCTCACGGCCCGCCAGCAAGAGGTGCTCGACTTCGTCCTGACCCATCAGGAACGAGAGGGCGTTTATCCCACCTTGCGGGAAATCCAGGCGCACTTCGGCTTCGCCAGCCCGTTCGCTGTTACCCGACACCTCCAGGCGCTGGAGCGCAAGGGCATGCTGCACCGTCAGCCCGGCAAGGCTCGCGCGTTTTCCTCCCCCACGGTGCGGCGGCGCGGCCCGCTGCTGCAGGTGCCACTCTACGGCGTCATCCCCGCCGGGTTGCCCGCGGCCAACGAGGAAGCCGTGGAGCCCGACAGTTATGTTTCCGTCGACACCACTGCGCTGGGGCTGCGCGCGACCACCCGCCTGTTCGCCCTGCGGGTGCGCGGCGACTCCATGACCGGCGCCAGCATTCTCGACGGTGACGTCGTCTTCGTCACCCCGCGCCCGCCCGAGCCCGGCCAGATCGTGGCCGCGCTGATCGACGGCGAGTCGACCCTCAAACGTTTCCTCGTCCAACGCGGACGACCTTTCCTGCACGCGGAAAACCCGCGTTATCCCGACCTGCTGCCGGCAACCGAATTGGTCATCCAGGGAGTGATGGTCGGGCTGCTTCGTCGCACCACTTCGTAATCCGCGCTTTTTCCGGCCGCCGCTTTCACAAGCCCAGCGCACCGGCTCCTGTGCCTTCCTCCCCCTTCCACCGCCTCCCGGCCCGCTTTTTTGTCTCGTTTGTCCATGGCTGCTCCCGCGCAACTCGCGGCGCTTCGGCAACTGCTCGCCGAACGCTTCCCGTCCGCCACCCGTCCGGCGGGCCGCGTGCTGCCGACCGGGCTGCCAGCGTGGGATGAAGCCGCGGGCGGCGGGCTGCCGCTGGGCGCCCTCACGGAAGTGGTCTGCGCGGCCCCCAGTTGCGGCGGGCATCTGCTGCTCGGCCACCTGCTCGAAGTCACCCGCACCCGCCGGCTGCGCCTCGCGCTTGTCGACACGACGGACAACTTTGATCCGCCTTCCTTTCCGCCCGACCATCTCGCGCACCTCGTCTGGATCCGCGGTTCGGGCGACGTGCCGGCCGCCCTCAGCGCGACCGACCTGCTCGCGCGCGACGCGAACCTCGGGCTCGTGTTTCTGGATCTGCGCCACGCTCCCCTCGCCGCGCTGCGCCGCACCCCGTCGACGTTGTGGTACCGATTGCAACGCGCGGTGGAAGGCACCGACCTCGCGCTCGTCATCCAAACCCCGCGGGCATTCGTCGCGAGCGCACAGCTCCGGTTTGAACTGACGCAACCCTTCGCCGTGGAGGTGCTGGAGCAGGAGCGCGCCGAACTCGCCCACAAAGTTGCGCCCGTCCTGGCGCGCCAACGCCTGCTCTCCGCCGTCGGATGAAACCGCCGCGTCAGGTCACGGAGCCGGTCCCGCCCGGCTCCGCCCGCTCCGGCGTCGCCGCCGCGCCCGCCTACGCCGTCCTGCACGTCGCCGATTTCCCCCTCCACGCGTTGCGGCGGCTCGACGCCACGCTGGTCGGCCAGCCGGTCGCGCTGCTCGAAAGCGACCGAAAGCGCGCCACCGTGCTGGCCTGCAGTGCCGAGGCGCGGGCCCAGGGAGCCGAACCCGGGTTGACCGCACCGCAGGCGCAGGCGCGTTGCCCGGATCTGATGGTCCGCACCCGCCAGCCCGCGGCCGAAGCGGACGCGCAGTCGGCCGTGATCGCCGCGGCCAGCCTGCTGTCGCCGCTCGTCGAAGCGACCGCCCCGGGTGTGGCCACGGCCGACGTCACCGCCCTGCCTCCCGCGCAACGCGAGCCGCTGCTGCGCGCCGCGCTGACCCAGCTGCACCGTCTCGGCCTGCCGGCCACCGGGGGTCTTGCCGCCACCCCGCTGCTCGCGCTCTACGCCGCGCGCCTCGATCCAGCGCCCAACCCGACGATGATCGCAGCGGGCGCACCCGTGTATCATGTCGTCAACGACGCGCGGGCCTTTCTCGCGCCCCTGCCCTTGTCCGTGGCCGAGCCGCCGCCCGAACTGGCGCCGATTCTCGCCGGCTGGGGACTGCACACGCTCGGCGACCTGACGGCGTTGCCCAAGGCCGACGTCGTGCAACGGCTCGGTCCGGCCGGCCTGACGTTGTGGGAACGGGCGGCCGGGGAAACCCGCCGGCCGCTGCATCCGGTCACCCCACCGCAAACCTTCACCGCGGGCCTCGAACTCGAACACCCGGTGGAAACGCTCGAACCGCTGCTCTTTCTCCTGCGGCGCTTCCTCGACCGGCTGAGCCTGGAGTTGAAAACGGCGGGCTGGGTGGCCGCCGAAGTGCACCTCACCCTGCCGCTCGAGGACGAGAAGCGGCACACGCGCAGCTTCCGGCTGCCCGAGCCCACCGCGGATCCGGAGGTCCTTTTCCGCACCCTGCACTCGCACCTGGAAACGGTGCATACGGACGCCGCCGTCACCGCTATCCAACTACAGCTGGATCCGGTGCGTCCGCTGGCCCGCCAGCAGGGGCTCTTCGACACCGGCCTGCGCGATCCGCATGGATTCGCCGAGACGCTGGCGCGCACGGTGGCTGTGGTCGGCTCCGGACGAGTCGGCACACCCCGGTGCGAGGACACACACCGGCCGGATGCGGTCAGCCTGACACCACCGAGTTCCACCATCCCGCCAGCCGCCGCGCCCGACGTGCTCCCGCCGTTGGGCCTGCCGCTGCGCCGGTTCCGGCCGCCCTGTCCCGCCCGCGTCGAGCTCGCCGGCGGCGCCGTCCAGCCCAGTGCGGGCGCGCCGACGTTTCTCTGGACCGGCGCCCTGCACGGCACCGTGCTCGCCGTGCGCGGACCGTGGCGCGGCAGCGGCGACTGGTGGCAACGTGACCTCAGCTGGGAACGCGAGGAATGGGACGTCGCCCTCGCCGGCGGCGGCTTGTACCGCGTCGTGCGCACGCCGCAAGGCTGGTGGGTGGAGGGAGAGTATGACTGAGGACTAGGCCGGCTCCACCGGCCTAGTTGGAGAAGGGAGAAGGGAGAAAGGAGAAGGAGGTGGACGGAAACGGAAACGGGACGGGTTGGAGCAGGAGTACGCGTATGGAAATTTTAACGACAACGAAGCTGACCGCAGATGGACGGGAAGGAGCAGGGGGCAAGGAGCGATGGATTGGAGCAGGGAGCAAGGAGCAGGGAGCAGGAAAGAATTTCGCAGCCTCCACATCGCGAACCCGCACTCCTTCTGAGTCTTTTTCCAACTGCACCGACTCCGCCTCCTCCAACGGCAGCGGCCCGTCCACTCCGTCCGCCTCTTTCTCCCTTCTCCCTTCTCCTTTCTCCAGCGGCACCGCCGCCGCCCGCGCTCCCTCCGACTCCTTCTCCTTTCTCCCTTCTCCTTT
>JAEWIY010000077.1 GCA_023386835.1 Verrucomicrobiota bacterium | reverse complement strand
GGCTCGTCCAGGGAGTGGCCGAGAAGGATCTCGTCGTGTACCGCGGGATCCCGTTTGCCGCGCCACCGGTCGGTGAGCTGCGTTGGCGTCCGCCGGCGCCCGCGGAGAAGTGGGACGGCGTTCGCCGCGCGGACAAATTCGGTCCGGATCCGTACCAGGGAGACGGTGGCCAGGGCGTGAGTGAGGATTGCCTGTACGTGAACGTCTGGACGCCGGCGAAGTCGCCCGAGGAGAAGCTGCCGGTGCTGGTCTGGATTTACGGCGGCGGTTTCTCCTTCGGCTCGACCTCCACGCCGGTGCACAACGGCGAACACCTGGCGCGCAAGGGCGTCGTGCTGGTCTCGATCAACTACCGGGTGGGCTCGATCGGCTTTCTGGCGCACCCGGAGCTGAGCGCCGAGTCGCCGCAGCGTGTTTCCGGCAACTACGGTCTGCTCGACCAGATCGCCGGGCTGCGGTGGGTGCGCGACAACATTGCCGCGTTTGGCGGCGATCCCGACCGCGTGACGATCTTTGGCGAATCGGCCGGCGGCATTTCCGTCAGCATGCTTTGCGCTTCGCCCGAGGCGAAGGGGTTGTTCCGCGGCGCGATCTCGCAGAGCGGCGGATCCTTCGGTCCCACGCGCCCGACCACGTATCCGGGTGAGAACATGCGCACGCTCGCCCAAGCGGAGGCGTCCGGGCTGGCGTACGTGCAGCGGGCCGGCGTGAGCTCGATCGCGGAACTGCGCCAGTTGCCGCCGGAGCGGTTGCCGGCCGGGTGGGGCAGCGGCGCGGCCTGGCCGATCGTCGACGGCTGGGTCATTCCGGACGACCAGCATCGGTTGTATGAGGCCGGCCGCTACAACGACGTCGACATCCTCGTGGGCTACAACTCCGACGAGGGCCTGAGCTTCGCGCGCGAGCGGACGCCGGAGGAATACATCGCCAACACCCGCAAACGCTACGGTCCGCACGCGGACGCCCTGCTGGCGGCGTATCCAGCCACGGGTGACCGCGTGCCCAAGACCGCGCGCGACCTGATGCGCGATGCCGCCTTCGGCTGGCACACGTGGGCGTGGGCGACGCTCCAGTCACGCACGGGGCGGTCCCGCGTCTTCTATTACTACTTCGACCAGCATCCCGAGCGGCCCGCCGACTCGGAGGCGGCCGACCACGGCATGCCGCATGGCGTGGATGTGCCGTACGTTTTCCAGACCCTGGATCGCAACGACGCCAATCTGACCGAGGGCGACTGGGCGATTTCGGAGACTGTGGCGACGTACTGGACAAATTTCGCCAAGCGCGGCGATCCCAACGGTCCCGGAGTACCGCACTGGCCGCGCTACTCGCACACCGACCGGAAGGTGATGTACTTCAAGAACACCGCGCAGCCGGGCCCGGTGCCCAGCGCCGCGGCGCTCGAAGTGCTGGATGCCTACTATGCCTGGCGCCGCACGCCCGAGGGCCAGGCGTGGGCGGATTGATGCTCGTCTGGGGAGCCCGCGTCGTGGTCGCGGGCTCCAGTGGCGGCGTCAGAGCGTGACCTTCACGGTCTGACGCAGGTCCTCGGAAGAGGCGCCGACCGAGAACGTCCACTCGCCGGTCGGCCGCTCGTAGCGGTGCGCGGTGTCGTTCCAACGGCGCAACGCGGTCGCCGGAACTTCGATTGTGACGCGGTGCGTTTCGCCGGCCTTGAGATGAATGCGGTCGAAACCGCAAAGCGTCCGGCGTTCGCCACGGCTCGCCGCGTCCGGCGGCACGGCGTAGAGCTGCACGACTTCGTCGCCGTCCCGCTCGCCGGAGTTGGTGACGTCGACCGTGATCGTCACGCCCTGATCGCCGATCTCCGAGGTGGCGACCTGGGTGTACTCGAAGCGGGTATAGCTCAGGCCATGACCAAACGGATACAGCGGCTGGCCCGAGAAATAGCGGTAGGTGCGGCCCGCCATGCGGTAGTCCGAGAAATCGGGCAGGTCGGTGCTCGCGCGGTAAAACGTGACCGGGAGCCGTCCGGCGGGGTTGTAGTGGCCCAGCACGACATCGGCGACCGCGGTGCCGCCGGCCTGTCCCGGATACCACGCCTGCAGGATGGCATTGACGTTGTCGGCGGCCCAGGGGAACGCGACCGCGCAACCGGACAGGTTGACGAATACGAGCGGTTTGCCGAGGGCGTGCAACTGCTTGAGCAACCGCTGCTGGATTTCCGGCAGCTCAATGGCGACGCGGTCGCCGCCAACGAAGCCCTCGTAATCGACCTGCATTTCCTCGCCTTCGAGTTGGGCGGAGATGCCGCCCACAAAAATCACCACGTCCGCGCTGCGGGCTTTCTTGAGCGCGGCGGCGATGCCGGAGTCCACCGCCGGCGTGCTCCAATGCATCGAGAGCTTTACGGGTCCGTCACCCTGCACGTATTCGAGCCGCATCGGGAGAATCGCGTTGCCTGGCAGCCGCCGCGTCACGCTCACGACCCGCTCGACGCCGGCTTCGCCGGCCGGGGGCGTCCACGCGTCGAACAGCGTTTCACCGTCGAGGATGAGCCGGACGCCGCCGCGGATCTTGGCGACGAGTTGGTACTCGCCTTCCAGCGTGGTCTGCAATTCGCCGTTCCAGCGCGCGGAGATGCCCGTTTCCGGCACGCCTTCCGGGCGTCCGCCGAACGGGCGCGCGGTGGCGAAATCGAAGTTGAGCGGGCGCTCGGTGCGTTTGGCAACCGGCTCACCCGCCAGGTCGGGGTTGGCGAAATACTCGCCGTGGAACCACCCGCCGGCGAGCGGCCGGACGTCTGTGGGGCGCTCCGCGTAATCCGAGCCGTGCGCGTAGTCGACCGTCACGCCCTGCGCCTCCAACGCGCTCTTCAGCCCGGCGAAAACGGTCACGGGCGCGGAGGGCGAGCCGTTGTAGTTGCCGAGCAGTGACGGGACCGACGTGGCGTTGGGGCCGATCACGGCGACGCGGCGCACGCGTTGCACGTCGAGCGGCAGCAAGCCGTCGTTCTTGAGCAGAACCATGGACTGCCGGGCCGCCTCGAGGGCGAGCGCGCCGTGTTCCGGAGAGTCGTTGCGATCCGGGGAGATCGCGGCGTAGGGCACGCGCTCCTTCGGGTCAAAGAAGCCGAGGCGGAACAGCGTGCGAAGCAGGTGAGCCAGGTTCGCGTCGATTTCCTCTTCCGTGACCAAGCCCCGCTGGACGGCTTCCAACAGTCCGCGCGCCTCGTCGCCGCAGCGCAGGTGCATGCCGGCCCGCAATGTCAGGGCGTTGGCCTCGGCCGAGTCCCTGGCGCGGCGATACGTGCGGCTGAGATCCGCGACCGATCCGCAGTCGGACGTGACGTGGCCGCCAAAACCCCATTCCTCGAGGAGCGAGTAGAGCAGGGGGCTGATCGAGCACGGCTCGCCGTACAACGAGTTGTAGGCGGTCATGACGATCTCCGTGCGCGCCTCCTTCACCAGGGCCTCGAAGGCGGGCAGGTAGGTGTCGCGGAAATCGGCCTCGGGTGGCGACGCGTCGAAGTCGTGTCGCTCGGGCTCCGGTCCGCTGTGCACCGCGTAGTGCTTCGCGCACGCCGCGGCGAGCAGGTAGTCCGGATGATCGCCTTGCAGACCGCGGACGAACGCGACGCCGAGCCGCGCGGTGAGGAACGGATCCTCCCCGTACGTCTCCTGGCCGCGTCCCCAGCGGGGATCGCGGAAGATGTTGATGTTGGGCGACCAGAAGGTGAGCCCGCGGAAGATCGCGCCCTCGAGAGGCGTGCCGACGTAGCCGTTGAACTTCGCGCGGCCTTCGACGCCGATCACGCCCGCGATTTCCTGCTGCAGGTCCTCGTTCCACATCGCGGCGAGGCCGACGGCCTGCGGGAAGACCGTCGCGATGCCGGCGTTGGCCACGCCGTGCAGCGCCTCGCTCCACCAGTCGTACTTCGGAATGCCCAGCCGCGGAATGCCGGGCGTGCCGTTGCTCATCATCGCGGTCTTCTCCTCGAGCGTCATGCGCCCGATGAGATCCTCGATCCGCTCACGCTGCGGGCGCGAGGGATCGAGGTAAACCGGCGTGGCCTCCTGCGCGAAGACCGTCGCACTGAGGAGCGGAACGAAAACAAGAACGAGCGAGCGCAACATGACAGATATCAATTGCTGGAATTCCGCGGAACCGCGCCGGGCGGAACGCGCCGGGCGGAGCCGTTACTGGAAAAACAACTGGAGTGTCTCCGCCAGGTAGTGACGGGCGTTCATCCAGGTGTGGCCGCCGTCCGTGATCAGCGAGCGGTGCTGCAGGTTTTGTTCGGTCAGGAACTTTTCGAACGCGACCGCCTCGTTGAAGAGGAAGTCGCTGCGCCCCACGCCGAGCCAGAGTAGCTTCAGGTTGGGATCCCGTTTTTGGGCGCCAAAGGTCTCCGGGAAGTGCAGCTGGCATACCTCCGGGGTCAGGTACGCGGCGTAGGAGGCCACCCACGCGAACTTGTCGAGGTGGCGGAAGGTCGTGAAGAGCGACTGCCCGCCGCCGCGGGAGAAGCCGGCGATGGCGCGGTGATCCCGGTCGGCCACGACACGGTAGTTCTGTTCGACGAACGGCATGATCTGGCCGACCAGCTCGTCACCGAAGGCCTGATACATGACCGCCACTTCGGGTGTGCTGGGCCGCGGCATGCCCATCATCATATTGCCATAGGGCATCACGACGATCATCGGCACCGCCTTCTTCTCCGCGATCAGATTATCGAGGATGAAGTTCATGCGCCCGGCCCGGAACCAGGTCTCCTCGGTATCCGTTGTGCCACTCACCAGGTACAGCACCGGATAACGACGGTCCGGCTGTTCACGATACCCCGGCGGCGTGTAGATGACGAGGGGGCGGACGCGCTGCAGCTTCTCCGAATGGTAGAAGCTGTAGGTCAGTTCACCATGGGGCACCTCGCGGACCGCGTGCAACAGGGAGGGCTCGGCCGGGATGTCGACCAGGCTGGCCTTGAAGCGTTCGTTGGGAAACAAGTCCTGGTTGGACGGATCGGCGACTGCGACGCCGTCGACGACGAAGCTGTACGGGTAAAGGTTCGGCTCGATCGGGCCCACCGTGATGCTCCAGAGGCCCGCTTCGTTCTTCTGCATGGGCCGGTTGCCGCTCAGGAACTGGCCGCTCAGCTCAACCCGACTGGCCTCGGGCGCGTGGAGGAGGAACGTGACGGTCCGATCCGGGTGCACCTGCGGTGATTCGATCGGCGCCGGGCGATTCTGGGCGAAACCGATCGCCGTGCAAAGCAGCGCGATGAGCGGTGCCAGAAGGTGGCGGTAGGGAAAACGTGGCGACATGGAGCAGGAGCAACGTTGCCTTACTTGCTTGCCGCGGCGGCCGCCGGCCGCGGGGCACTGACGGCGTCGGCCATGAGCGTCGCGACGCCGCGCGGATCCTCCTGCTGGGCGACATGGCCACCGGGGAAGGTGCGAATGGCCCAGCCACGGGACTGCGCGCGCTGCCAGCTTTTGTCCTTGGCGGCGCGGTCGTCGATCGACTGGTCAGCTGGCACGAAGGCGACGTAGGTGGCGGGCAGGGCGAGCGCGGCGGGGTTGCGGAAGGGCACCGGCTGGCTGAAGCACTTGATCGAGTGCTTCACGCTGTGCGGGGGCTTGTCGCCCGGCTTCACCCAGGGAACTTGCATGAAGCCGTCGGCGAAGCGCGACGGATCCTGGATCCCGCGGCCGCCGAACAGATCCCAGAGCGACATGCCGTCATCGGGCACGGCGGCGTCGAGGAAGATGACGTGGCGAATCCGCTCCGGCACCCGGTCCATCACGCCGGTGACGACCATGCCGCCGTAGCTGTGGCCGGTGAGCACGATGTCGTGCAGGTCCTCGAACAGGATCAGGTTCACCACGTCGTTGATGTGGGTTTCCAGATCGATGTCCGGACTGTTGAGGTGCATGCGCTCGCCGAGGCCGGTGAGCGTCGCGCGGTACACGGTGTGTCCATCCTCGGTGAGAAACTGACCGGTGCGCTTCCATTCCCACGCGCCGGCGGTCGCGCCGTGCACGACCACAAAGGTGTAGCGTTCGGAAGGAGCCGCAGCGCGCGCCGGCAGCCAGGCTCCGAGCAGGAGGACGAGGGAGAACAGGGTGGGCAGGGGAATCTTCATGATCTCGAAGGAAGGGGAAGAGAGCCAACCGCGACGATCCGCTCAGGGGCTGAGTGAAGGCTAGTCGAAGCAGCGGGCAGGGGAAAGTTGATCCGAGGTCGAGCCACGCTCTAGGTCAACGCCCCGCACGGACCGGGGCACTTTACCGTCACGAAGAGGCTTTGACGTTGCGCCATTTGCGCGTGCTCGTGTGATCCCAGCAACCCCTCAGCCGGTTGGTCACAGCATTCAAATATCTGGAGGAGCCCAGCACCTCGGAAAACGCGCTGAGCGCAGGCCGTTTTCAACTCAGGAGGTTCGCAAGAGTTCCGCGGGTTGAGCGTGTGTTGTGCGTTTTCGGCGTGCTCGGTTTGGTTCTCGCCGATTCCGCCCTGGCTTCGGTTGATCCGGGACGACTCCGGGTGATCGTCGAAACCGATGCGGGTGGTGATCCGGATGACGAGCAGTCGTTGGTCCGGTTTTTGATGTATGCCAACGAGTGGGACATTGAAGGGATCATCGCCAACCGTCCCGTCGCGCGCGAAGGCGAGAACACGCATGTCGAACGGACGGGAATCGGCATCGTGCGGTCGCTGCTGCGCGCGTACGGCGAGTGTTACCCACAGTTGGTGCAGCATGATCCGCGCTATCCCACGATGGAGGCGCTCCTGGAGCGCACGGTAGCGGGCGGCGTCGGCACTGCGGCCGCTGAGCTGGTTTTGGCGGCACTGGAGAGCGAGGATCCGCGGCCCGTCTGGTTTCTCAATTGGGGAACCGATTACGGGTCCAACCCAAGTGCGCTCAAACTGGCGCTGGATCAGGTGCACGCCCAGCGTGGCGCGGCGGAGTATGCGCGGCTCAAGAGCCGCCTGCGGCTGAGCTCCGACGACCGGTTTGGGGAGCACACCTGGGAGGTGCCGCCGGCCTTTCCGCTGTGGGTCGACACGTTCCGGCCGGAACGCGACGGTGGCCGGTGGTATCACCGCTTCTCTGCGCTGACGGCGACGGCGGGCGGTTTCGACATCGAGCGCGACGTGCGCACCGGGCACGGCCCGCTCGGATCAATGTATCCGGTCAACACCGACCGTCCGCAGAAGGAGGGTGATTCGATGACCTTCCTGTACCTCGTGCCGACCGGCATGAATCATCCGGAACATCCGGAGTGGGGCAGCTGGGGCGGGCGGTATGGGCTGCGCGAGGAAAAGGGCGTCGGCCGGCCGTATTATTGGGCCAACGTGGCGGATGCGTGGCATGGCACGGTCAAACGCGACCATGTGCTCGCGCGGTGGGCGGTGGCGCTGCAGAACGACTTCAAGGCCCGGCTGGACTGGTGCGTGGCGCCGTTCGAGCAGGCCAATCACCCGCCGCTGGTCACAGTGGCGGGCGAAGCGATCCGCCATGTGAAGCCCGGCGAACGGATCGGGCTTGATGCGACCGCGACCACGGACCCGGAAAGCGATGCGTTGTCCTTCGAGTGGTACGTGTATCCGGAAGCTGGATCCTACGAGGGGCCGCCCGTCGAGCTGCACTCCAGCGAGCCGGCGCGGGTGGTCTTCACGGCGCCGGAGCTGGACGAAACGCGTGAACTTCACGTTGTCCTGGCGGTGACCGACGCGGGCGAGCCGGCGTTGACCCGCTACGCTCGCCTCATCTTCCGGGGGCCGCAGGCAGACCATTAACCCGGTGCGCGTGCGACCGGCCCCCCAGCTTGACCCGCGCTCAATCGACAGGCGTCGCGGTCACGGCATCGGCTCGAGTTCACCCACCAGGTAGTAGAGCCGCAGCAGCCCGATGTGCTGCTGGAGTTGGGCACCCACCACATCGGATTCCGCCTCGCGGAGTTTGGCCTCGGCCTCGAGCGCCGTCGCTTCCAGCGCCAGCCCGTGGCTGACGGATTGTTGCGCGAGCTCGAAGGCCCGCTGGCGGTACGCGCGGGCGCGTTCGGCCAGCGTCACGACCTCCGCGGCATGCGTGTAATCCTGGAACGTCACGCGGATCAGCCGCGCCGCTTCCTCGCCCCGACGCGCGTGGTCCAGCTCCGCGGCGCGCTGGCGGGTCAGTCCCCGGTCGATTTCCGCCCGGCGTCGCCCAAAATCGAATACATCCCACGTCAGCGCGAGGCCGACGGTGCCGCCGCTGCTCGGGGCGAGCGGCACGCCACCCTGGACGTAGCCCGAGGCAAACGCCGTCACGTCGGGGATGCGCGATTGGCGCGCCGCCCGCACCCCGGCCCGAGCCCGCTCGACCACGGCGGCGGCGATTTGCGCGTCGGGGTTCTGCTCCACTTTCGACAGCCAGTAGTCGAGCGGTCGCGCCGGGCGCGCGGGCAGGTTGGGATCCACCGCCAGGTCGGTTGTGCCGGGTTGCCCGATCAGCTCGGCCAGCTGGAGGAGCAAACGTTCGCGTTGCTGCCGGTTGCGCAGGAGCTCCGTCTCGGCCTCCACCCGCTGCGCCTGGCTGCCCAGCACGACGTCATCGAGCGCCTCGCCCGAGGTCCGCGCGTTCTCCGCATCGCGCAGCCGACGCTCCTCAAAGGCGAGCTTCGCGGCGTACTGGGTGGCGCGCCGCTCCTCGACCAGGATGCCGGCGAACAACTCCTCCACCGCCACACGGATTTCGGCGAGGACGCGCGCCGTTTCCCGGTCGGCGGCGCGCCGGGCGGATTCGGCGGCCTTCACGCCACTGCCAATGCGCCATTGCTGCGTCAAGGGCTGGAACAGCGTGAGCCCGCCGAAGCGCATCAGATGATCGCCCTGCAGGAGGGTGAGATCACTCGAGGGAAACGGGCCGATCGTCGGCGACAGCGGCCCCATCCCCAGATCGACGCCGAGTGCATCCAGTGTCGGCGTGAGCGAACCTTCGCGAAGGGTGAGATCGATGGGGCGAAACGCATACGCGCCCAGGCCAAATGCCGTGAGGCGTGGATAGCGCTGCAGCCGCGCAGCCTCTGCTTCGAAGCGGGATTCCTCGGCCTTGAGCCGCGTGAGCTGTGCACCCTTGCTGTGGCGCAACGCGAGTTCAGTCGCCTCGTCGACGGTGAGTCGCGTCTGCGCGGTCAGCAGCGACGGAACCAGAGCGAGGAGCAGAAACGCACGGACGTTCATGCCTCGCCTCCTTGCTCGAGCGGCCGGGCATTCGGCGGCGGTCGCTTCATCGTCAGCCCGTAGGTCGCGGGAACAATCAGTAGCGCCATCAACATCGACCACAGGATGCCGACCGCAAAAACGCTCGCGAGCGGCGCCCAGAGCGGCGAGCGGGACAGGATCATCGGAAGCACACCGACGGCCGCCGCCATCGATGTGAGAAAAATCGGGCGCATGCGGCGCTCGCCCGCGCGAATCGCCGCGGTGGCGGCGTCGATCGGTTCGGCGCGTCGCAGTTCATCGGCGTGATCAACAAGAATGATGGCGTTGCGAATCACGATGCCCACGAGGCTGATCAGGCCCACGGCCGCGGTGAAGCCGAGTGGGTTTCGGGTGATGACCAAACCGGCCATCGCACCAAACGCCGTGAGTGGGATGGCGAGCATGACGAGCAACGTTTCGCGCGTGCTCTTGAATTGAAACAACAGCACCAGGTAGATGAACACGACGCTCGCGACCAATGCGCCGGCCATCTTGGTGAAGGTTTCCTGCTGCCCCTCGTACTCGCCGCCAATCTCTAGGCGATAACCCGGCGGCAGCTCGATCTTCGGCAGCTCACGTTTGATCGCCGCGAGCACGGTCGACGGCAGCACGTCCGTGGCCGGGTTCGCCCGCACGGTGAGCGTGCGCACACCGCTGCGGTGCACGATCTGCGCGGGATTCCAGACCGGCTCCACCGTGGCGACCTGATGCAGCGGCACACTGCCTTGCGTGAGCGGCGCACGCACCATGAAGCGATCGAGGTCGTCGAAGTCATCGCGGCCCGATGCGTTGAGCCGCAGCACGATCGGCACGGGCGCGTCGTGTTCCCAAAGTTCAGTCGGGGCGTAGCCCTCGAAACCGGTCATCACCTGGCTCGCGATCACGCTGGTCGTGAGCCCGAGGCGGTTGGCCACCTCGCTGTTGACATGCAGATCGAGGGAAAAGCCTTCCAGAAAATCGTCGCGCACCTGTGTGGCCCCCGGCGCGCGCTGGAAGAGGGCGCGCACCTGATCACCCAGCGAGCGCAGCACGGCGAGATCGGTCCCCACGATGCGAACCTCGACGGGTGCCTCGACCGGGATGCCTTGCTGGAAGTTCGCCACGTTGATCCGCGCACCCGGCGCCAGGCGGGGCAGCTTGGCGGCGTAGTCGCGCTCCGCCGCGTCGGCGTCCGCGACCGAGCGCGTGCTGACGAGCAACATACCGTAGCTCGGCCGCGGGAACTCGGGCGCGAAGGAATAGTACACGCGCGGCGCCGCCGTGCCGACAAACGCCGCATAGGTCGTGATGCGCGGATCGCCCCGCATCGCCTCCTCGAGCTGGCGCACGATCCGGTCCGTTGCCTCGAGCCGCGTGCCGATCGGCAGATCGACCTCGATCACAAACTGCGACCGCTCCGCCGCGGGGAAAAACTTTTGTTGAATCAACGGCAATAGCAGCAGCGCCGCCGGCAGCGAGAGCACGCCGACAACCAGCGTCAGCACGGGATGCCGCACCAGCGGATGGATGATCCGCGTATAGCGCGACTGCACCGCTGTCAGCACCCGCGAGCTGAGCGTGCTCGGTTGATCCTTCAGGCCCTGCCGGATGAAGGTGAAGCACAGGACCGGCGTGAGGAACATCGCGACGAAGAACGAGACGTTCAGCGCAATCGCCACGGTGATTGGCAGCGCAATGATGAACTCGCCGACCGAGCCGGTGAGGAAGAATGCCAGCGGAGCAAAGGCGAGGACGATGGCGATCGTGGCCGTGAAGACGGGCACGGCGAGCTCGTGTGCGGCGCGCCAGGCGGCGTCCCAGTGCGGCAGGCCGTGGTCGAGTTTTTCGACGTAGTTGTCCGCGATCACGATCGCGTCGTCGACGACGATGCCGAGCACGACGATCAGCGAGGCGAGCGAGACCTCGTGAAGCTCGATGTTGAGCCAGTCGAGTGCCTGGAACGTGATCGCAATCGTCACCGGAATCGCCATCGCTGCGATCGAGGCGACGCGGAACGGCAGCAGCAGCATCGTCACGAGCACGACGGCGCCGACAGCGATGAAGAACTCGCGAATGAAATGCGTGACCGACTCGGCCACGACGGTCGGTTGGTCGTTGATGACCGTCAGTGCGATTTCGGACGGCAGCAGGGCCCGCGCGCGATCGAGCGTCTCCTGCAGCGCCCGACCGAAGGCCACGATGTTGTGGCCCGGCTGCATCTCGACGGACAGGAGCAGCACCGGATCTTCGCGGCCATCGATGCGGAGAAACGATTCGGCGTCCGCCAGTCGGCGTTCCACGGTGGCGACATCGCCGATGCGGGCGACGCGGCCGGACACCGGGTCGGTGAACACCACCTGTTCGCGGACCTCCTCGACCGAGGTGAACCGGCCGCGCGTGTGCAGGGGCACGTGCCGGTCGTCGACCTTGATCGCGCCGGTGTAGGGCGTGGCATTCTGTAGTTGAAGCGCCGCGACGACCGGCGCGAGGCCGAGGCCGTAGCGCGAAAGCCGCTGCGAATCCGCCTCGACGTAGATGGTCTCATGGCGTTCGCCGTAGCGCTTGATCCGACCGGCCCCGGGGACGGTGCGGATGGCGTCCTCGATCTGCTCGAAGAAGCGGCGCAGCTCGGCGTAGGTGTGGCGTGGAGACGACACACCGATCAGCAGCGCGACCGACTGGCCGAAGTCCGAGTTGACCAGCGGCCCCAACGTGCCCGGTGGGAGCTCCTGCTGTTTCAGCTCCGCGAGCCCGAGCCGGAGTCGTGACCAGAACGCGTTCTTGTCCTCGACCCACTCGTGCAGTTCCGCGGTGATGACGACCTGTCCGTCGCGCGTGACCGACGACGTTTTCACCGCATTGATCTCGGTGAAAATGAACAGGTACGACTCGATCGGCCGGGTGATCTGTTGTTCGACCTGCGCCGCGGTGGCGCCGGGCGACAGCGCGATGACGAGCGCCTTGTCGATCGAGATAGTGGGCGTGTCCTGCCGCGGCATGGTGAGCAGCGCGTGCAGGCCCAGCCCGAGCACGATCACGCTCAGCACCAGCACCACCTGGCGATGACGCAGTGGCCAGACGAGCGCGCTCATGGCCGGGCAGCGGTGACGGTCATGCCGTCAAAAAGCGGGGTGCCGAAGGCGGTGACAATCTGTTCGCCCGGCGCAAGGCCCGAGGTCACTTCCACCTCGACGCCGCGAGGCCGGCCGATGGTCACGATCCGGCGAGTGACCGTCTGACGTCCGGGCTCAAGGATCCAGACATAGAGCGCGCCATCGGGAAACCGTTGCACGGCGGCGGGCGGGAGAGTGACGACTGAGCGCCGCGCGGCCAGTTCGACCGCGGCGACCACGATGTTGCCCGGGCGGAAGGCGAGGTCCTCGTTGGCGAGGCGAACCTTTACTTGGAACGAGCGCGTGATCGGGTCGGCCTGGGGCAGAATCGTTTCGATAGGCGCGACCGCCTCGACGTGTTCGGCGGCTGCGAGCCGCACCCGCGTGATCTGGCCCGGCTTTAATTGCGCGGCCGTGGCTTCCGGAACGCTCAACGTCGCCCACACGGGCGCCGGGGCCAGCACGCTGCACACGGGAGTTCCGGGCGCGACGACCGTGCCGGCGGAAACGCCGTGGCGCGTCACCCGTCCGTCGAAAGGCGCGCGCAATTCCGTGTAGGCGAGTCGCTGCCGCGCCAGCGTGGCGGCCGATTCAGCCTGGGTGAGGCCGGCGGTGATCTTGTCGAAGTCGGTCGCGGTCAGGCTGCCGAGCTCGTGCATCTGGCGCAGCCGTTCGGCGCGAGCGCGTGTTTCCGCGAGGCGTGCCTCGGCGATCGCGACTTCCTGGCGATAATCGGTGTCATCCAACCGCGCCAGGACCTGTCCTTCGGATACGGACGCACCGTCCTCGACTTCAAACCGCAGCAGCCGGCCGGCCACCATAAAACCGAGTTGCGCCCGCTCGACGGCCTCGATCGTTCCGGCGGCGGAAATTTCATCAGCCACATCGCGCGCCTCGAGCGTGAGCACCGTGACGCTCGGCGCCTCCACCCGAGGAGGTGGGGCTTTGCCGCAACCGCTCAAAAGAATCGCCCAGCCCGCAAGGAGCGCACCAAGCGAACGGATGGCAGGAGAGAAGCGAACCATGATGAGAGTCTTCCGGTCGTGGCGAAAGAACCGGAAGCCGTGGCATCATGCCTCCGCGCGCTGGCGGGGTCAACGCGTCGGAAGACTCCCGGGCCGCACGTTCTTGCAGGAGGTTGTCGCCCGGGGGCCCGCCCGGCACGCCGGGTTGCCGGAACCGCACGCACGATCAGTCGGGCTTGGCGGGACTGTCGTGAAAATCGCGTGATCCGGAACGTTTACCGGCTGGCTTGGGCAGCTTCGGAACGCAGCGAGCGCGGCCAGTCGTCGAGACCCGTCTCCGGTGTCGGCCAGGGGACTTGCCGCACGGTGTTTCCTTCGATCCAGCGTGGGCGGACGTGCACCACCTGCTGCACCGCGGGCACCGCCCACTGGTTTTCGCGCATCTCGGTAATCAGCAGATCGAGCGCGGTCCGCGCCACCGAGTCGCGTTCGACGAACAGGCCGGCCACTGGCAGGAAATCGAAGGCGTGCAGGCTCACATACGCGACGTCGTCCGGGATCGACGCACCGGTTTCACGAATCCAGCTGGCTTCGCGTGGGGTGAGTCCGATGACGGCGTCGGGGCGATGTTTTTTAAACCAGCGCAGGAAGGCTGGTTTGTCGTCCGGGCCGCACAACAGGAAGGGCAATCGCGCGTGCGAAGAGTCGAGTTCGATCTGCTCCGAATACGATGCGCCCAGCCGGGTATGGTCATCGATCGCGACGGGCGTATGGCGATACAGCGCGGCGCCGATCCGCCGGTAGCCACGCGCAGCCAGCTCGCGCCAGGCGCGGCGCGTGCCCTCGAACATGTCAGCCGTCACGGCATGAAAGGGCGTGCGCAGCCAGCCGACGGAACAGCAGACGACCGTGAACTGCTGCCAGGCAAAATCCTGGATCGCGCGATCGACGTCGTTGGGCAGCGACGGCAGCAGCAGACCACGAATGCCCCGGCTGTGGAGTGCGCGGCTGGCGGCCGCACCGCTCGGGTAGTCGGAAAGGTCAAATTCCTCGAGCACGTAGCCGCGTCGATTCGCGTGCTCGCGAGCATCGGCAAAATGGCGATGCTGGAGCTGGTAGTCGCCTTTTCGGCGCTCCACCAAGTAGGCAATGGCGGCACCACTGAGGGTTTCGCTTCTCATCCACCGTTGTCGCGCAAGGGCGGCGATCGTCGGATCAGGTCGGTAGCCGAGCTCGGCCGCAGTCGCTTCGATGATCCGGCGAGTTTCGGCGGCGATCCGTGGATCGCCCTTCAGCGCGAGTGACACGGTCGACCTGTCGTAGCCCGTGCGGGCAGCAATGTCGCGATGGGTCACTCGCAATCGGGGATCCATGGGGCGGGGGCAGCGTGTCGCCGCTGCCCCCGATGTCAACGAAGGGCCTGCC
>JAEWIY010000167.1 GCA_023386835.1 Verrucomicrobiota bacterium | reverse complement strand
CTGCGCGCGCTGCTCGTTGACCGCCTTGTGTTCCGGGCCACCGAAGAACCGGACCCACCACGACTCCAGGTCACGCAACGTCGCGAGAATCTTCTCGGCCCGCTCCACCCGCTCCTGCTGCACCTTTGCCTGACCCTGCAATTCCACCACCGCAGCCGCCAAATCCGCGCGCAGGCCCAGCAACCGGTCCCGCTCCACGGTCAATTGGCGCATCCGTTCAGCGCGATCCGCCTCCGCCGAGAAGTGGTCCCGGGCGTACAACCACGCGCCAAAGACCAGGACTCCCACCACGACCATGAGCGCGCCAATCGCGAGCTTTGAGAGCAACCAAGTGCCCAGTCGGGTCAGGAATCCGTACATTCAGTCGAAGTGTGGACGGCAAACCGGGCGTATTTCAACCACGGGCACGCGCAAACCCACGTCTCGCAACCCGCGGCGTCCCAAAGCCGGTTGCCTCCACCACGGTTCCGCCACACCCTGCGACCCAACGCTACCGGTCATGTCCAAAGTGATTGTTTCTTCGCTGTACGATTCCGATGTGTTCAAAATGGCCTGCCGCCAGTTCGATACTGCGGCTGATGCCATCAATCTCCCGGAGGCGATCCGCGATCGGACGAAGTATCCACGCCGCTGTTTCGCCGTCTCGCTCCCGATCCGGCGCGATGACGGCAGCGTGACGGTGTTTGAAGGCTACCGGGTTCAGCACAACCTTTCAACCGGCCCAGCCAAGGGCGGCATCCGGTTCCACCAGGACGTCACGATCGGCGAAGTGGCGGCACTGGCGATGTGGATGAGCTGGAAGTGTTCGCTGGTCGGCCTGCCTTATGGTGGCGCCAAGGGCGGCGTAATCGTGAATCCAGGCGCTCTGTCATTGGGTGAACTTGAGCGGCTCTCCCGCCGCTACATGCAGGAACTGATTCCGTTCATCGGGCCGCATATCGACGTGCCGGCTCCGGACATGGGCACGAACGAGCGGATCATGGGCTGGATGATGGACACGTATTCCAATCACGTGGGGCACATCGTCCCTGGGATCGTGACCGGGAAACCCGTCTCCCTCGGCGGCTCCCAAGGACGCCGGGAAGCCACCGGCGCCGGTGTGGCGTATTTGATTAAGCGCTACCTCGAGGACTTCAAGATTCCCATCCACAAGGCCACCATCGCAATCCAGGGATTCGGCAACGTCGGCGGCGAGGCCGCGCTCGCGCTTGAGTCGTACGGCGCCAAGATCATCGCGATCTCCGATTGGACCGGCGGGATCTACAACGCCAAGGGCATCAACATCCGCAAGGCCATGGAATATGTCCGTTACCAGAAGGTGCTGCGGGATTTCGACGGCGGCGACGAGATCGACAATTCCGACCTGCTCACGCTGAAGTGTACCGTGCTCGTGCCCGCGGCGCTCGAGCGCGTGATCACGCCGATCAACGCCCCCAAACTCCAATGCCGCATTTTGGCCGAAGCGGCGAATGGACCGACGACCTTCAAGGCGGATCGTGTTTTGGAGAAGCGCGACGACATCGAGGTGATTCCCGACGTCCTCTGCAATGCCGGCGGCGTGATCGTCTCGTACTTCGAGTGGCTGCAGAACCTGCAGAACTACTATTGGACCCGCGACGAGGTGATGGAGAAGCTGTTCGCCATGCTCGACAAGGCGAAGGAGGCGGTCGAGGCGCAGAAGCGGAAGTTCAAGTTCAGTCGCCGCCTCGCTGCCCAGACGCTCGGCATTCAGCGCGTCGCGGACGCCAAGATGAGCCGGGGCCTCTTCCCCTGAGGGTTGGTTTGCTGCCGCGTCGAATGCCCGATTCGGCAGCACCTAGTCTGCATTTTGCAGCACCTCCGCGCGCTGCCGGCGCCGGAGGTTTGTCCAAGAAGCGATGAGAGCAACGGACTTACGACGGGATCGGGCCAAATGGCATAACGGTCGCTAATTTGGAGTTCGTTCCTTGATGACCCGCGGTTCGTCGCTCCCCCGCGACGAAGTCGGTTTCTTGTTCGCGCGGAAGTCGCCGGAACGTTCTTCCACATGCCACCACCCTCTTCCTCTCTCCCCTCTGTCCCGTTTAATCTGTTCCCCGGCACTTCCGGCATGTCCCGGCGGAACGGCACGGCGGATACGGTTGAAACCGCGTTCGTTTCGCTCAACTCCGCGAGCCTGCCCATCATCTGCCTCTGCCACCTGAGCTGGGATTGGGTCTGGCAGCGGCCTCAGCAGTTTCTTTCGCGGCTCGCGGCCACGCATCCGATTCTGTTCGTCGAAACGTACTGCAGCGACACGACCGCCGCGTACACCCGTGCCCGTGAGGCCGCGCAGCCCAACATCACCATTCTTGAATGCCACCTGCCCGCAGCACGCTGGCACGATGGCGCGTTTATCGACGGCGAGCGGCGCCGGATCGTCAAAACGGCGTTGCAGGGCGAACTCGCCCGTCGGTTCGAACGTCCGATCCTGTGGTTCTACGATCCCATGGCGGTGACGGCCTTTGCCGGGCACCTCGATGAGCAGTTGGTCGTGTACGACTGCATGGATGAGCTCTCGCAGTTCAAGGATGCGCCGCCCGCGCTGATCGAACGCGAACGTGAACTGCTCGGGATCGCCGACGTTGTGTTCTGCGGCGGACGCAAGATGCGCGAGAAACGGCTGCCGTTGAATCCGAACTGCCACTTCTACGGGACTGGCGTGGACGTTAAACACTTCGGCGCCGCGCGTTCAGACGACCTCCCGGTGGCCCCCGAAATCGCTGCGCTGCGCGGCCCCGTTCTCGGCTACTTCGGTGTCGTCGACGAACGCATCGATTACGAGCTGTTGGCCAAACTCGCCGATGCCCGGCCCGATTGGCACGTGGTGATGGTGGGTCCACACGCCAAGGTGGATCCGGCCGACTTCCCGCAGCGCGCCAACCTGCACTGGCTCGGCGGTCGTCCGTACGCGCAACTGCCGGCGATTACCAAGGGTTTCTCGGTGTGTCTGATGCCATTCGCGCTGAATGAAGCGACGGAATACATCAATCCCACCAAGGCGCTGGAGTACATGGCGACCGGCCGACCGGTCGTTTCGACAGCGCTCGATGAGGTGAAGTCGAACTTTGGTTCGGTCTGCCAGATTGGACGATCGCACGACGAATTCATCGCCCTCTGCCGACAGGAGGCCGCGCACCCCAGCCGCCGCCGCATCGAACGCGGCCTGCGCCAGGCGCAGGAGAATACCTGGGAGGCGATCGCCGCGCGCATGGAGCGTCACATGGATGAAGCATTGAGCGCGCGCTCCGAGTCCAAGCCCACTTCGCCTGTTCCAGCCCTCTTCCCCTTCCGCCAGAAGCGCGCCGCCTATGTTTGACACCGTCATTGTTGGAGCTGGCTTCGCCGGCAGCGTCCTGGCCGAGCGCCTGGCGCGGGCTTTCGATGAGAAAGTGCTGCTGGTCGATCGCCGACCACACATTGGCGGCAACGCCTACGATTGTTACAATGAGCACGGTGTGCTCATCCATCGCTACGGACCGCACATCTTCCACACCAACTCGGCCGAGATTTTCGATTACCTGTCGCGGTTTACCGAGTGGCGCCAGTATCAGCACCGCGTTCGGGCCTGCGTGGATGGACGACTCGTTCCCATTCCCATCAATCTCGACACGGTGAACGAGCTTTACGGGCTCGATCTCGATGCGAACGGCATGCGGGGCTTTCTCGCCTCCGTGGCGGAGAAACGGGAAAAGATCCAGACGTCCGAAGACGTGGTGGTGAGCGGCGTCGGCCGCGAGCTCTACGAGAAGTTCTTCCGCAACTACACGCGCAAACAGTGGGGCCTCGATCCGTCGGAGCTCGACGCGCAGGTGACCGCGCGCGTGCCCGTGCGCTACAATCGCGACGACCGGTACTTCACCGATTCCTACCAGGCGATGCCGGCGCGGGGGTTCACCCACATGTTCGAGAACATGCTGGATCATCCGAACATCAAGATCCTGCTGAACACGGACTATCGCGAGATCCAGAACGTCATTCCGCACGAGCGCCTGATCTTCACCGGGCCGATCGATGAGTATTTCGATTTTCGCTACGGGAAGCTGCCGTACCGTTCGCTCGAATTCAAACACGAGACGCATCACCGCCCGGTCTTCCAATCAGCCCCGGTGGTGAACTATCCGAACGAATACGCCTACACCCGCGTCACGGAGTTCAAGTACCTGACCGGCCAGGAGCATCCGCTGACGAGCATCGTCTACGAATTCCCGCGCGCCGAGGGCGACCCGTATTACCCCATTCCGCGCGCCGACAACGCGGCGCTCTACAAGCAATATCAGTTGCTGGCCGAACAGACGCCGAATGTGCATTTCGTCGGCCGCCTCGCCACCTATCGCTACTACAACATGGACCAAGTGGTCGGGCAGGCGCTGACCCTGTTTGGCAAGCTGGCTGGTTTGAAACGCCGCGAAGTGCTCGCCGCGTCCTGAAGCGACGGGAACGCGGAACTCCCCCGCTTTCCCTCAGTCCTTTGGCTCGATGTTTCCGTGTTCGTCTATCCCCCGACCGGAGTACCCGCGGCCGGATCGCCAGCGAGGTCGGGTTGAAGGAGTGGATTGGCTCAATTTGAACGGGGCGTGGCAGTTCCGCTTCGATCAAGAGCGTCGCGGCGAGGACGAGCAGTGGTACCAGCCTGGCGGACCGGAATGGCGCGAGCAGATCATCGTGCCCTTCTGCTGGGAGTCACTCGCGGCCTGGGGTGAAGGCGACGCCGCGGGGAACGACAATTACTTCTCCACACGCTGCTACATCGACCCGGTCAGCGTCACCCTGCAAAACCACCGCCAGGCGCCGCGACACGAGGTCGGCTGGTACCGTCGGCACGTCAGCATCCCCGAAAAGGGCGCCTGGCGCGGCAAGCGGGTCATCCTCACCATTGGCGCGGCCGACTTCTTCACCGACGTCTGGTGCAACGGCGTGCACATCGGCCGACACGAAGGCGGCTACGTACCGATCGAGCTCGACCTGACCGACGCGCTGGAGCCTGCCAGGGACGACTCCGGCGGCCGGCATGCGCTGCTCGTCTTCCGCGTGGAGGACCCGATGGACAATCGCGAGCAGCCGGTCGGCAAACAGTGGGGGTGGTACACCACGACCAGCGGCATCTGGCAGACGGTCTTCATCGAGCCGCGCGCGGCGCGGTACATCGACTCCTTCCGCATCATTCCCGACATCGACGAAGGCCGGGTTCGCTTCGAGGTCTTCTGCGAAGGTCTCTCGGGCGAAGCGAGTGTCACCGTGGAGATCATACCACCGGAGGCCCCGCCGCATGAAATTGTGTTACCCGTTCACAGCGGACGGGCCGACGGAGACGCCGAGATCTACCCGCTCAGCCTGTGGGACACGAGTGATCCCAAGCTCTACCATGTCTCGTTTCATCTGAAAGGGCCGGAAGATGAGGAATGGGATGAGGTGCGCGGCTACTTCGGCATGCGCAAAATCAGCACCACGCCGTCAGCCGATGGGATCGGCCCGGCGATGCTCTGCCTCAACAACAAGCCGATCTACCTGCGCGGCGCGCTCTACCAGAGCTACCACCCCGATGGAGTCTACACCGCGCGTGATGCCCGCACGCTGCGCAATGACATCATGGTCGCCCGGGAAGCCGGTTTCGACTTCCTGCGCATCCACATCAAGCTCGATGACCCGATCCTGCTCTACTACGCGGATACGCTGGGCATCCTGCTGATGCAGGATTTCCCCAATTTCGGCGAAGGCGGCGACACCCCGCTGGGGCGGGAGCGTTTTGAGCAGATGATGCGGCTCGGGTTCAAGCGGGACTTCAACCACCCCTCGATCATCTCCTGGTGCATCTTCAACGAGACGTGGGGCTTTGGCGGGCAGACCGAATTGATGAAAGTCATCACGCCGCACATGGCCGATCTCACCGCCCGCACGGACAAGATCGCCAACCTCTCATCGTTTGAGTGGGTGCATCAGATGTGGCAGCTGGCGAAGTCGCTCGACCACACGCGCCTGATCGAGGACATGAGCGTGGTGGTGTGGGAGCACCTCGCGGCGTATGGCCACGTGGATACCGACATCAACTCGTGGCATTTCTACATCGACGACTACGAACGCGCCCGCGCGCACATCGAGGATGTCGTGGCGAAGACCTACCGCGGCTCAAACTTCAACTATATCGAAGGCCGGCAGCAGCAGGACGCCCCCTTGATCAACAGTGAATACGGCGGCGTCGGCGCACTGGACGGCGACCGGGACGTCAGTTGGAGCTTCAAATTCCTGACGAACGAGCTTCGTCGCCACCGCCAGCTCTCCGCCTACATCTACACGGAGCTGACGGACGTTGAGTGGGAGTACAATGGCTTCCTCAACTACGACCGGACGCCGAAGGAATTCGGCTACGCGCCCACGATCATCAACCAGGGCGATACTCTCCCGATGGATTCGCCCCCGATCAGCCGGATCGACCCCGGCGCGATCGTGGCCGTGGACGTGATGTCCTCCCATTTTTCCCGGCGGCGCCGCGAAGGGGTGACGCTGCACTGGCTGTATTCAGGCATGGATACGCTGGGCACGGAGCACCCGCAACTTTTCCGCGGCCGGGCCAAGATTCCGTTCCGGCATCACCGGGTCGAACTCGCGCGGCGGCTAGAACTCACCGCACCGGAAACGCCGATGCTGTGTACCCTGGCGGTGGCGGCGGTGACGGCGGACGGGCAGACGGTCGCGAGCAACTTCGTCCAACACCTCGTCGGACACGATCTGCCGCCAGAACGAGAGGAACGCGGCCCGACGCTGGTGCTGCGCCGACGCGTGCAGAACTGGTCGGCTTCGGGTTGGACTGAAGGTGAGTCGACGCGGGAAGAGGCCCAGGCGAGCGGAGCCTGCCACGGCCACGGCTCCGGTTTTTTCCAGTGGGAGTTTGCCGACGAGGAACTGCGCCGCGCGCGTGAAGCGCGGCGCATCCGTGTACTGGTCGAGGTCTCGGCCCGGCGGCTGGATACGCCGCAGACGGACAGCCACCGCTTCCCCACCCGCTTCGAGCTGTTGATCAACGACGTGCCCGTGCACCGCAGCATCCTGCCCGATCATCCGCACGACACGCGGGGGGCGCTGAGCTACCTGCGCGGCGGCCGCGGAGCCTACGGCTACCTCGTGCGGACGGCATTGGAGGGTGCCTTGTTGCAACAAGTCGCGGACGCGGCGGGCGACCAACCGTGGCGCTTCCGTTGCGGCGTCCCCGATCGTGAAGGCCCCCCGGGCGGCCTCGCTGTTTACGATGCGGACTGCGGCCGTTATCCGATCGGACCGACCTTGGTGGTCGAGTGGGAACAAGGGTGAGGCATCATGCTCCTGCGCCGCAGTTCAGTCGCTCGACTGCGCGAACCCGGAACCTTCTTCTGGGCCACGGGAATCGAGGACACCTTTATCACTGAACCGTGGCCGAAAACCGGGCGCACGCTGGATGAGTACGAGCTGACCCAGCACTACGAACGCTGGCACGCGGACCTAGGGTTGATGGCGGAGCTGGGCGTGAGCGCCGCCCGCTATGGCCTGCCCTGGCATCGCATTAATCCGCGGCCGGGCGTCTGGGATTGGGAATGGTCTGATCGGGCGCTGCAGCGGCTGCTGGATCTGAAGATCGAACCGATCGTGGACCTCGTGCATTACGGGCTGCCGGGCTGGATCGAGGGCGCATACCTTCATCCCGATTTTCCGCGTTACATGGCGGAATACGCTACGCGCGTGGCCGAGCGTTATCGCGGCCGTATCCACGCCTACACTCCGCTCAATGAGCCGCGGATCACGGCCTGGTACTGCGGTCGCATCGGCTGGTGGCCGCCGTTCCGGCGGGGCTGGCGTGGCTTTGTGGCGGTGATGGCCGGCGTGTGTCGCGGCATTGTGGAGACCGTCCGGGCGCTCGAAGGCGTCGATCCCGAGATCCTGCCGGTGCACGTGGACGCGACGGACCTGTATGAGTCGCCTGACCCGGCGCTCGCGAGCGAGGTGCAGCAGCGACAGGAGATGGTGTTCCTGGCGCTCGACCTGATCAGCGGCCGGGTTGGTTCCTCTCATCCGCTGACACCGTGGCTGCGGCGCCACGGCATGCCGGATGAGGCCCTCGCCTGGTTTCAGGAACGTGCGATCCCGCTCCCGCTCATCGGCATCAACCTCTATCCGATGTTCTCGCGCAAGATCCTGCAGCGCACCAGCGCGGGACGCCTGCGCCTGCGCATGCCTTACGCGGACGGAACGATCGTGGAGCGACTGGCTCGGATGTATTCGGAACGGTACGACGCACCCGTGTTTGTGTCCGAAACGGCGTCGGTCGGCTCCGTTCCGCGGCGCATGGCGTGGCTGCAGGATTCCATCTCGTCGACGGTATCCGCCCGACGCGCCGGCGTCCCGCTTGTGGGTTACACCTGGTGGCCGCTGTTTGCGTTGGTTACCTGGGCCTATCGGCAGGGCACCCGTGAGCCAGCGTACTACCTGAAGCAAATGGGTCTCTGGGACCTCGATGAGGCCTTCGAGCGTCAACCGACTCCGCTGGTCGCCGCGTATCAACTCTGTTGTCGCTCGACGCCAGAGGCCGCCATGGGAGAATTCCTGAGCGGCACGCCCGAGTCCGCCCCCATTACCGGCGATTCTTCAGAACCCACCACCATCGACCCGGTCCGATGAGCCGCCGTTGCGGTCAGGGTACTTCGCCAGGGCCGCGGCGAAACCGTTCGTCGCATGTTCAAGAGCTTCTATTTCGCCGGCTTCGAGGGAACGTGCGGTTGGAACCGCGGGCACCGTTGGATCGATCAGATTGCGTCCACACAGCACGACCGGTATGTGCATGAGGACTACCAGCGGCTGAGGGATGTCGGCCTACTTGCCGCGCGGGAGGCGGTGCGATGGCCGGTGGTCGATCAAGAGGGTCGATACGACTTCCGCAGTGTCAATCCCATGCTCGAGGCCAGCCGGCACCACGGCGTCGAGGTGATCTGGGACCTCTTTCATTATGGTTATCCGGCCGAGCTCGATCCATTCTCGGAGGAGTTCACGCGCCGCTTCGCGGACTACTGTCACGCCGCCGCGAAGCATCTTTCCCACGGCCATTGTGGCCCGCACTACTTCACGCCCGTCAACGAGCCCTCGTTCCTCGCGTGGGCCGCTGGTGACGCGGCGCGTTTTGCGCCGCACCGAACCGGCTGTGGGCGCGACCTCAAGATTGCACTGATCCGCGCGGCCATCGCCGGTATCGACGCGATCCGCGCCGCCGTCCCGGGCGCACGCATCGTCAATGTTGATCCGATCTGCAACATCGTCCCGCCGTTCGACCGCCCGGACCTGACCGCGGAGGCGGCGGACTTCAACTTCAACGCCGTCTTTGAGAGCTGGGACATGCTCTCCGGTCGCCTGTATCCAGAACTTGGTGGCAGCCTAGGCCACCTCGACATCGTCGGCGTCAACTACTACTGGACCAACGAATGGGAAATGGGCCGCGAGGAAACACCCCTGGCTCTCGACGATCCGCGACGCCTCCCGATTTCGGAGCTGTTGCAACGGGTGTGGGAGCGTTACGGCGCGGAGATCCTGCTGACCGAGACTGCTCATGTCGGCGACATGCGTCCCCAGTGGTTGCGCTGCATTGGCACGGAAGCGGAGCGTGCACTTTCGCTCGGCCTGCCCTTGCGCGGCGTCTGCCTCTACCCCGTGTTGGGAATGCCGGAGTGGCACGAGCCCGACACGTGGGTGCGCATGGGGTTATGGGACCTCGTTGCGCGAGACGGGCGCCTGGCGCGCGAGTTGCACTTGCCCTCGTACGCGGCGCTACGGGAGGCACAGCAGCGTCATGAGGCGTTTCCCCGGGCCGCTCTCAATGAAACTCCGGCGCCCCCGCTGTCGGTGCGGGCGGAGCCGGAGTGAGAAGCGGCCAACTTTCCGGCCGGCGCCCGAAGCGCCGGCGGCGTTCAGAGCAGGATGAACATCAGCGCCATGATCACCGTCGGGATCAGCGCGCCGGCCAACAAGCCAAGCGGCGACACACCCGCCGGGAAATAGCGCTGCAGGATGGACTGGCCGGCGGGATTCGGGGCATTGGCGATTACGGTCAGACCACCACCCGTCACCGCACCAGCGACGACCGCGTACTTGAGCGAGTCCGTGAAGCCCGGCACCAACGTGGCGAGGTAGGTGATCGCGGCGTTGTCGTTGAATGCGGTCAGCACCGTCGCCCCAATGAAGAGCGGCAGCTCCGTCAGGCTCTTCAGCACCGGTTCGATCCACCAGCCCTGGAGGCCGCCATGAGTGACGAGCCCGGCGAGGAAGAAGCCCACCAACATCGGCGGCTTCAGGTCGAGCCGGCTCTGGTGGTGCGCGGTCGCCTGAGCGAAGGCGAGGAAGAAGAGGAAGCCGCCAATGAAGAGCGCCGGATAGTGCGCCACAAACACGGTGAAGGCCATGAATCCGATCTGCACCACCGTGATCCAAGCCGGCACCGGCGCCCGACCGCGTTCCGGATCGTTCTTGGCCTGTCCGGTCGCCGCACGCTTGTTCGCTTCCATCGCGGCGAATTCACCCCGGAAGATGAGGAAGTACAGCACGGTGGCGGCGACGATTCCAAGCAATGCCTTCCAACCAAAGTGCGTCAGCATGTAGACAATGTCCCAACCCCATGGGCCAGCGACCATCAGCACCGGCGGCGCCGCGAAGTGCGTGAGGGTGCCGCCAACCGACACGTTGACGAACAGCAAACCGATCGTCGCGTAAGCGAAGCGGGGTGACGGGCGCAGGTCGTAGAACATCCGGGCCAGCAGGAGCGCGGAGATCGTCATCGCGGCGGGCTCGGTGATGAAGGAACCGAGGATCGGGCCAACAATCAGGATCGACAGCCACCAGGCCGCCACACTGCCGCGCCCGATCGAGGCGATCGCGCGCAGGCATTGCTCCGCAAAGCGCAGCACCGGCCGGGTGGAAGCCAGCGCCATGATCACGACCACGAACATCGGTTCGGTGAAGTTGACGCTGTGACCGATGTATTCGACCACGGTGTGCCAGCCCTTGAACCAGACGATCGCGCCGGCCAGCGCGAGTACCCAGATCCCGAATACCGCCTCGACTTCACCGAGGAAGTGCAGGATCTGTCCCTTGAAGCTCACCTCGTCCCGGGAGCCGTCGTCGTCATAGTCCGTTCCTTTCCGGCCGGCCTTGAGATGGGCGGCGTGCGCCTCCTCCACCTCGTGGGCCCAGTGCCGGAACTTGGCCGTCAGGAACGTGTGGATGATCGCGAGCAGGAAAATGATCGACGCCACCAGGTTGAACGGCTCGACCTGCACGCGATGCTTCAAGATCTGGACGAGCGATGCGCCCTGTTCAGCGGCCGCGTACGTCTCGAGCGGAAGCGGGAAAGGTTCCACCGGTCCCTCCGCCGGGGCGGCGGAAAAACCGGTGGCAACCGGGAACAGGAATAGAGTCAGAAGGAAGAAGAGGCCGCGAACACGCATGGGTGGAAAGGAAAGCATGGGTAGCATGAGCAGGGCCGCGCCCGGCGGCCCGCGATTTCAGCCGAGCAACGAGGGTAACTCAGCCAGGGAACGAATAAAGTGATGGGCTTCGTGTTTCACCCGGGCTCGCTCCGCGTACCGGCCGAAACCGACGAACAAGTCCACCTCGGGTTTGGCTTCGAGGTCACTGACACCGTCGCCCACCATGACGACACGCTTCGGGGAAAGTTCCTCGCGTAGGCGCCGAACCACGACGGGTTTTCCTCCGGAACGCGTGGTCGGGTACGCCTCGTCGAAACCGCGGTACTCGCCCGAGGGATCGAAGTGCAAATCCACCGCCTCCACGCGTTCAATGCCCAGATGATCCGCCAAGGGGCGAATCGCCGATCGGAAGCCTCCGCTCACGATCACAGGCGTCCAGCCGGCCTCACGAAGTTTGGCGACGGTCTCCCGCGCGGTCGGCTCCACCGTCTCCAAATAACGGCGACCGATCGCTTCCACGTCCTGGCGCCGCGGCCGGATGATCTCGAGTCGCTGGCCGAAGACCGATTCGACCGAGATGCGCCCTTCCATCGCGGCATTCGTCATCGCTTCAACCGCGGTGAACAGTTCGGGACCACGCCCGCGCGCGAGTTCGTCGATGCCTTCGACCGCACTGAGGGTGCTGTCGCAGTCGAACAGAATTAAGCGAGAGACCGGCACGAGCTTACACCGCTGAAGCCCGGGAAATCCGGCAACAAAAAACCCGCCCCCGGTGACAGGGGCGGGCCAGAAAGTCGTTGCGACCGAGCCTTACTTGGCGCGGGACCGCTTGAACTTCGACGCAAACTTCTCGATGCGCCCGGCGGTGTCGACCAGACGCTTCTCACCGGTGTAGGCCGGGTGCGAGTCCATCGTCACGTCGCGGAGCACCACATGGTACTCGACGCCGTCGATCTTCTCCTTCCGCTGGGACTTCATCGTCGACTTCGTCAGGAAGCGACGACCCGTCGCGACATCGAGGAAGCAAACGTTGTTGAGAGTGGGATGAACTTCGGCTTTCACGGCGATGCTCCTGAAATTGGGATTAACCCTGGCGGGCCTTGTAGCGCGGCTCGACCTTGTTGATCACGTAGATACGCCCTTTGCGGCGGACGACCTGACAGGCCGGGTGACGCTTCTTCGCGGACTTGATGGACGAAACGACTTTCATAAAAAGGTCGAAAACACCGTCCGCCACGAGGCGTGTCAACGGAATAGTCGTTCGCCGAGGCGGCTGGCTTGTTAGTGGCTCGCAAACGGCGATTTAAGCCGCAGCCAGCCCGTCAGTTGACGCTGGGATCGTCCGGCTCGTCGGCCAGCAGTTTCCACTGGTGATTCAAGCCCCCGAGCAGGCCGCGCCAGAGGCCATCGTCTTGGGAAAACGACATGAAGTTGGCCGGGATGGCGCTCACCACCCACGTGTCCTGTCGCAACTCGTTCTCCAACTGTCCTCCACTCCATCCCGAGTAGCCCAGAAACGCGCGGAGATGAGTCCCCTCCTCGGCCAGCAGCGCCTCGGCCTTTTCCGGCATCAGACCGAAGTGCAGCCGGAAGGTATTGTCCAAACCGGTAAAACGCCACCCGCAGAGAATCACCTGCTCCGCCTGCACCGGGCCGCCCGCGTACACGGGCACCTTGGCGAGCGGCCCATCGGTGAACAGGTCGCCCAACTCGCCCAAGGCCTTCCCGATCGGCCGATTGATCACCACGCCCATCGCTCCGTCTTCGTCATGCGCCGACAGCAGCACGACCGAACGACGAAAGTTTGGATCACGAAGGGAGGGATGCGCGAGCAACAGGGAGCCAGCAAGGCTGGTGCCGGCAGTCGGATCCGTGCGGCGCATGGACGAGCCCTCCTACAGTTGCGTCACGCGCACCCCGGCGTCGGCCGCGAGCGCCGCCACGATCGGGTCGTTATGATAGTCCTGGCGGTAACGCACTTCAGCGATGCCGGACGCCGCCAGGATCTTCATGCAGTTGATGCAGGGATAATGCGTCACGTAGGCGACGCAGCCCTCGACCGAGCTTCCCCGGCGAGCCGCGTCGGCGATCGCATTTTGCTCCGCGTGCACCGTCGCCTGTTCGTGGCCATCCCGAACCCGGGAGACATGGGGTGTGCCGGGCAAAAATCCATTGTAGCCCGCCGCCACGATGCGATTCCGGCGATCCCCTCCGCTGACGATCACGCAGCCAACGTGCAGGCGTTCACACGGCGAGCGGGTCGAGAGGAGCACCGCCGTGGCCATAAAATAATCGTCCCACGACGGTCGTCCCTCAAACCGGGCAGTCGCCGCCGCGATCAAGTCGACCGCGGACACGTTCTCCACTTCGATGGGCGCACTGCTCATGAAGCCCAAGCGCTAGCGCGACTCGGCAAAAAATCCACCTCGAAAGCCACGCCACCTTCTCCGTAGTGTTTCTCCCCATGGTTTCACTGGATACGCTGGTGAGGTACTGCGACGAACGCACCCGCCGCAGCGCCTACAAGGATCATCCGAACGCGCTCAACGGCCTGCAGGTGGCGAACAATGGCAAGGTGACGCGGATCGGCGCAGCCGTCGACGCGGGCGTGGATCCGTTCCAGCAAGCCGTCGCCGCCGGTGTGGACTTCCTGATCGTGCACCACGGTCTGTTCTGGGACCCGCCGCGGCCGTTGGTCGGACCGGCGTTCCACCGGGTCAGCACCCTGGTCCGCGGCAATTGCGCGGTCTATTCGAGTCACCTGCCCCTCGACGGCCACCCGGAGCTGGGCAACAATGCCCTTTTGGCGAAACAGCTCGGTGTGGCGGCTGATCAACCCTTCATGCCGGTCGACGATCTGGCGGTGGGTTGCTCCGGCCCCTGGGATCAGCCACGCAGCGCGTTGCGCGAGCGCCTGGAGCAGCACTATCGCCGCGTGGTGCCGATCGAGTGCGGCTCCGGGAAACCGGAACGCGTGGCCTTCTGCAGCGGCAGCGGCAACAGCGCGATCCGTGAACTGATTGCCACCGGTATTGACACGTTGGTGACAGGAGAGCTGCGCGAGGAGTGGTTCAGCGTGGCGCAGGAACACCGGTTGAACCTCTATCTGTGCGGCCACTACGCCACCGAAGTCCACGGCGTGAAGGCGCTCGCCGCCGAGCTGTCGGAGAAGTTTGGATTGCCGTGGCAGTTCATTTCGACCGAAAACCCGCTCTGACCACCCCGGCATGAAACGCATCGCCATCCTCAACGGCCCCAATCTCGACCGGCTCGGAAAACGGGAGCCGGAGATCTACGGCGCCACCACCCTCGCACAACTGGAGTCGCAGTTGCGGGAGGCCTTCACCGGTCAGGCCGAGCTCAGTTTCTTCCAGAGCAATCACGAAGGCGCTTTGATCGACCACCTGGCCAAGCTCGCCGACGAACGGGTCGATGGCGTGGTGCTCAATGGCGGGGCGTTCACGCACACGAGCGTCGCGCTCCGAGACGCGTTGGCCGGAGCCAAGCTGCGGACCGTGGAAGTTCACATCTCCAACCTGTACCGGCGCGAACCCTTCCGGCACGTCTCGCTCACCGCGCCGATCTGTGACGGCGTCATCACCGGGCTCGGCCTCGAGGGGTACTTTGCCGCGGTTCGTTACCTGCTGAACGCGTGACGGACACCGCCCGGCTGAATTCCGACGCGAACGTCGTGGAGTTCGCCTCCGCGGAGGGGCAACGGTGGTGCGTCTGCCACACGCGCCCGCGGTGCGAGAAAAAGTTCAGCGAGCTGCTGCGAGCCGAGAAGGTCACGCACTACCTGCCGCTCGTGACCAGTATCCGCCGTTACGGCACGCAAACGAAGCGGTTCACCAAGCCGCTGTTCGCTGGTTACGTTTTCGCCCGGTTCTCGCCTGAACTGCGGCCGCGCCTTTACCAGCAGGAACTGCTCGCGCGGTACCTGCCGGTTGAGGATGAACCGCGCTTCCTCCGGCAGCTGGAGGACGTCCGACGGATCGTGGACTCGGGCTTGGAAGCCTCGCTTCACCCGCTGTTGCGCCGTGGCATGACCGTGCGAGTCCAGGGCGGGCCGCTGCGCGGCTTGGAAGGATTGATCGATGATCCAAGCAACCCGCGCGGTATCGTGATTTCCGTCGACGTGCTCCAGCAAGGTCTGCTGGTGCGGGTACCCATGGAAGACCTTCGGCCCCTGTTGCGATGAGCGACCTGCCATCCGACGCGCCGGAACTGCCCGAGGCGCCCGCCACCGCTGCTCGGCTCGGCGATCGCCTGCCAGCCCTGACCGCCTACGGCCGGTTGCTCGCGAGCGAAGGAGTACGGCGAGGCCTGATCGGCCCCCGCGAGGTGCCGCGGCTGTGGGATCGGCATCTGCTCAACTGCGCCGCAATGGCGGAAGCCGTGCCGACGGGGGCACGCTTGGTTGACGTCGGCACGGGTGCGGGTTTGCCCGGCCTCGTGCTCGCCCTGGTGCGGCCCGACCTGAACGTCATCCTGATCGAGCCGCTGCAGCGCCGTTGCGACTTCCTGCTGGAAGCGATCGAACACCTGCAACTGGGACGCCGGGTCGTGGTGAAGCGTGGCCGCGCGGAGCAGTTGCCGCCCTCGGGTGGCGATATCGTGACGTCGCGCGCCGTCGCGGCCCTGGACCAGCTCGCCTCCTGGTGCCTGCCGCACGTGCGGGTCGGCGGACAGCTGCTGGCAATGAAGGGCCAAAAAGCCGCGGATGAATTGGCTGCCGCCGGCGCGACGCTTCGCCGCTGGGGTGCCGACCGCGACGCGACTTTGGTCAGCTGCGGTGTGGGCTGGATCGATCCACCGGTGACACTGGTCCGCGCCACCCGGCAGCGCTAAGCTCTCGCCCGAAGAAGGCGCTCAATTGATCCACCGCTGCGCCAGCGCGGCGAGCGCGTGCAGGGTTCCGCATGTCGCCAAGGCCGCCGCCAAGTCGTCCGCCACGACCCCCCACCCGTCCGGCAGGTCCTGAAGCCGTCGGATGCCAAACGGTTTCAGGATGTCGAACAGCCGGAAAAGTGCGAAGCCGGTGAGGAAGATGGCCCAAGGCGGAGCGACCGGCAGCAGCGTTGACCAGCCGATAAAGCAGAACGGCATGGCCATGAACTCATCGAGGACAACCTCACCCGGATCCCGGCGTCCGAGCCGGAACTCCGCCTCCCCGCACATGGCGATCGCAAGATAGAGCCCGGCGGCCCCAAACACGATCGTTCCCAGCACGCTCTGCGGCGCGAAGAAGACGGTGAAATAGAGCAGGCCCGCCACCGAACCCCACGTTCCCGGAGCGCGACGGATCCGCCCCACCGGGCCGATGGTCGCGAAGTTCATCACCATCTGCGTCGGCAGAAAGCGCGGCCAGATCGGTTGGCGCAGTCTCATGCCGCGTCTTTGAGGAGATCCCGATAACGCCACAGGTACGCCGCTCCGGAACTCACGGCTAGCGCCGTGCCGATGATGAAGAGCACGAGACCGATCTTGTTCACGATCTCGCTGAAAAGGGAGAGATCCCAACCGGCCAGGAACGGCGCCCAATCCGTGGAGATCATTGGCACCGCCAACAGAAAGCCGATGGCGATCAGCTGGGTCATCGTTTTGGTTTTGCCGCTCCGATCAGCCGCCACCACCACGCCTCGGGCCGCCGCCACCATGCGCATGCCCGAGACCAAAAATTCGCGGCACAACGTCAGCAGCACCCACTCAACCGGGATGACCTCGAGATCGAGGAACGCCACCATCAACCCGATCACCATGATCTTGTCGGTCAGCGCGTCCATCAGTTTGCCGAACGTCGAGATCAGGTTGTGTTTCCGCGCGAGATAGCCGTCCAGCCAGTCGCCCACCGCCGCCGCGATGAACAGCCAGAACGCCAGCGAGGGGGCTCCCCGCCAGGTCTGGTACATCAACCAGACGATCACGAACATCAGCGGAACCCGCGAGAGGGTGATCAAGTTCGGCAGGTTCATGGCGCGTGGCGCGATACACAGGCGGCAACCGGGACGATGGCAACCCCGGAAACGGTGGTGGATTCCACTCGCCGACCACTCATCCCCCTCCCACGTTCCGAAGCCGTATGCGACATTGCATTTACCCCGGTACCTTTGACCCGATCACGTACGGTCACCTCGACGTCCTGCAGCGGGCCGCGCGGCTGTTCGACCGCGTGACGCTGGCAGTGGCGCACAACCCCGGCAAAGGCCCACTCTTCAGCCCGGAGCAACGCCGCGACATGGTCGAGGCCGCGATTGCCACCCTGAAGGTGACCAACGTCACGGTGACCACGTTTTCCGGCCTGCTGGTGGAGTTCGCGATGGAGCAGAAGGCCGACGCCATCATCCGCGGACTGCGGGCCCTCTCGGACTTCGAGTTCGAGTTCAACATGGCCCTGATGAACCGGCACCTGCAGCCGAAGATCGAAACGATCTTTGTCATGCCGAATGAGACCTACAGCTATACCAGCTCTCACTTGGTCAAACAGGTCGCCAAGTTTGGTGGGGACGTCGGCCACTTCGTGCCGCCCAACGTCGCCGAGGCCCTGAAACGCGCTTACGCCGCGCGACCGCCAAACTAACGAAGTTTCCCTTCGGCGGTCGTGAAACGGCGTCCCAGCTCCACGCACCAAGGGTTGTGATCGGGTAGCCCTTGTCGCGAAGTTCTGGATGCGGCCGCTGTAACCGCGGTTCAGGCTTCGCGTCTTGTGCAGCACCGGTCCCGGCCCGTGCGGATCACCCGCCCGTTGCCTTCACCACCGGCTCTCCATGGCTCGCTCCGGCACGTTCTCCCGGTTTCTCATTTTCATTATTGTCGTCGCTGCGCTGATCGCCGGCGGCGCCTGGTTCTGGTCGAAGCGGCGCGAACCCGCGCCCGTCTTCAACACGACCACGATCACACGTGGCGACGTCGTCCAGGTCGTCACCGCGTCCGGCGAGCTCCAACCGGTCGTGCAGGTCGAGGTCAGCTCGCAGGTCTCGGGCATCATCCAGGACGTGATGGTCGACTTCAACTCGCCGGTGAAAACGGGCGACGTGATCGCCCAGATCGATCCCGCCACGTACGAGTCCCGGCTCAAACAAGCCGAGGCCCAACTGGCGAACACTCGCGCGAACCACGCGCTGGTGAAGGTGAATCACGATCGCACGGTTTCCCTCTTCGAACGGAATCTCGTCTCGCAACAGGAGCTCGACCAAGTGCGGGCGCAGCTGCAGCAGGCCGACGCGCAGTTGCTCATCCAGCAGGCCGCGGTCGAAAACGCAGAAACCGACCTGGCCCGCTGCACGATCACCGCGCCAATCGACGGCGTGATCATTTCCCGCGTCGCCGAAAAGGGCATGACAGTGGCCGCGAGCCTGAACGCCCCCACCCTCTTCGTCATCGCAAACGATCTCTCCAAAATGCAGATCGTCGCCGCCGTGGCCGAGGCCGACATCGGCAATGTCAGCACGGCCCAGCAGGCGACGTTCACGGTTGACGCATTTCCCAATCGCCAGTTCCGCGGACGGGTTTCGCAGATCCGCAACTCGCCCGTCGTCGTCCAGAACGTCGTGTCCTACAACACGCTCATCGACGTCAACAACGACGACTTGAAGCTGCGCCCCGGCATGACGGCGAATATCTCGATCATCTTGGCGCGGCGCGACAACACCCTGCGCATTGCCAACAGCGCCCTGCGTGCGCGCATCCCGGAAAACCTGCTGCCGCCGCCGCCGGCGACTCCCAGCCCGAAGATCGACACGGCGACCGCGCTCGTTCCGGCCACACGTGAACAGATGTTCGCCATTATGCAGGAGGCCGGCTTCACCCCCGGCTCGGGCCGTCCCACTCCGGAAATCATGGAGAAGGCCCGCGAAATCGCCAAGGCGCGGGGTCTGGCGTTGCCCGATCGGGAGGGTCGCGGCGGTGGCGGAGGCGGCGGCAGTAGCGGCGCGCCGGTGACACGCACGGTGTATAAACTAATTGGAGACGGGGAAAACGCCCGCCTGGAGGCCGTCGCGGTGCAACTTGGTATCAGCGACGGTGCGACCACCGAAGTGCTATCCGGCTTGGACGAGAACGATCGCATCGTCACCGGCGTAATTCTTGGTGGGAGCACCTCCTCCGGTCCGGGCCCGGCCAATCCATTCGGCGGCGGACGCCGGTTCTGAGGCCATGGCCGCCGTCGTTCAGCTCCAGCAGATCCGGAAGGTCTACAGGTCCGGCGAGGTGGAGGTTCACGCCGTCCGGGGCGTCTCGCTGGACATCCATTCCGGCGAGTTCGTCGCCATCATGGGCGCGAGCGGTTCGGGCAAGTCCACGTTGATGAACCTGCTCGGCTGCCTCGACCGTCCAACGAGCGGCGAATACCTGCTCGATGGCATCGACGTTTCGCGGCTGTCGCGCAACCAGCTCGCGGACATCCGCAATCGCAAACTCGGATTCGTTTTCCAGGGGTTTAACCTGCTGTCGCGCACCACCGCGCTCGAAAACGTCGAGCTGCCGATGCTGTACGCCGAGCCTCGCGTCTCGAGCGGCGAGATGCGCAAGCGCGCCATGGAAGCGCTGGAGATCGTCGGCCTCGCCGGCCGCGCCGATCACTACCCGAGCCAGCTTTCCGGCGGACAACAGCAGCGCGTCGCCATCGCCCGTGCACTCGTCAACCGCCCCCAAGTGCTCCTCGCCGACGAGCCCACGGGCAATCTTGATTCCAAGACGAGCGTTGAGGTCATGGGCGTGTTTCAGCGCCTCAACGACAGCGGCATCACCATCGTCATGGTGACGCACGAGCTCGACATCGCCCACTACTGCAAACGCAACCTGATCGTGCGCGACGGTCGTGTCGTCAGCGACGTGCAGGTCTCCCCCCGCCTCGACGCAGCCGAGGAAATGCGCAAGCTTCTGCAGGCGGAAGCGGACGCCAAACTGACCGGCACCGACGCCTAACCGCCCCTCCTCTTATGCGCGTCGTCGCCACGACCGTCATCGCTCTCCGCGCCCTCCGGCGCAACAAGCTCCGCTCCGTCCTGACGGCGCTCGGTATCATCATCGGCGTCGCCGCCGTGATCGCCATGGTTAGCATCGGCAACGGCGCCAAGGCCCAGGTCGAGGCGCAGGTCGCCAGCCTCGGGCAGAACGTCATCACCGTCTTCCCCGGCAGCATGACCACCGGCGCCGTGCGCGGCGGCTGGGGCACGCGCAGCACGCTCACCCCCGAAGACGCGGAGGCGATTGCCGCCGAGGTGAACGGCGTGGTGGCCGTCAGCGCCGAGGTGCGCAGTCGCGACCAGATCTTCGCCAACGGCCTCAACTGGAATACGCAAGTGATCGGCGAGTCGCCAGACTACCTGAGCGTGCGCGCCTGGCCGCTCGATCGTGGTGAGATGTTCACCGAGACCGATGTGCGGAGCGCCAACAAGGTCGTCGTCATCGGCAAGACCGTCGCCGACCAGGTCTTCGGCGACATCGACCCGATCGGGCAAACGATGCGTATTCGCAACATTCCCTTCACCGTGGTGGGTGTGCTCCGCGCGAAGGGCTTCAACTTTTTCGGTCAGGACCAGGATGATACGGTCATCATTCCGTATTCCACCTTCATGAAACGGGTTTTCCGGCGCGACTACCTGAGCTCGATCCTCATCCAGGCGGTGAACGAGAAACAGATCCCCAACGTTCAACAGGACGTCGAGGCGCTCCTGGGCCAGCGCCGCTCCGGACGCGAACCCGATTTCACCGTGCGTAGCCAGCTCGAGCTGGCTGAGGCGGCTACTGCCAACTCGAAAACGATGACCGTGCTGCTCGGCACGATCGCCGGCGTCTCTCTCGTCGTCGGCGGTATTGGCATCATGAATATCATGTTGGTCAGCGTGACGGAACGCACCCGCGAGATCGGCATCCGCCTGGCCGTCGGCGCGCACGGTCGCGACGTGCTCCTGCAGTTTCTGATTGAGGCGATGATTCTCAGTCTGCTCGGCGGCCTGATCGGCGTTGGGCTCGGTGTCGCCACCTCCCAGCTTGTCGCCGCCAAAACCGGCTGGGCCGTGCTCGTCTCGGAGCTCGCGATCTTCGGCTCCCTCTTCGTCTGCGGAACGATCGGAATCGTCTTCGGGTTCTTCCCCGCCCTCAAGGCCGCCCAGCTCGATCCGATCGACGCGCTGCGTTACGAGTAGTCACCCCGCGGATCAACGAGCCGCGGGCTTTCCATTCAGAACGACTCGTCCTCCGGCTCCGGTTTGGCCCAGGCCTTCGCCCGCGCCAACGCACGATCCCAACCTTTCCGGCTGCGGGCGACGTCCTCCGCCGGCCGGTGCCGCAGGAACGTTTCGTCGATGCCCCAGTTGCGTTCGATTTCGTCACGATTCTGCCAATACCCGACCGCCAGGCCCGCCAGGTAAGCAGCGCCAAGTGCCGTCGTCTCCACTTCGCGCGGACGCACAACGGGTTTGCCCAACAGGTCCGCCTGGATCTGCAGCAACGGCCGGCTGCGCGAGGCCCCTCCATCCACACGCAGCTCACCGAGCGTGAGTCCGCTGTCCCGCTCCATGCAGCCGATCAGGTCGGCGCACTGAAACGCGATGCCTTCGAGCACCGCCCGGCAGATCTGCGCCCGGCCCGTTCCGCGTGTGATGCCGATCGCCAGCCCCCTCGCGTACGGATCCCAGTGCGGCGCTCCCAGCCCGGCAAAGGCTGGTACGACGTAGACGCCGCCCGTGTCGTTCACGCTCGACGCAAGCTGGTCCACGTCGGCGGCGGAACGCACCATCTGCAATTCATCACGGAGCCACTGGATGGCCGCCCCCGCGATGAAGATCGAACCTTCCAACGCGTACTCGGTGCGGCCGTTGATGCGCCACGCGACTGTCGTGAGAAGATTGTTACGCGACGGCACGATCGCTTCACCCGTGTGCAGGAGCAGGAAGCATCCCGTCCCATACGTGTTCTTGGCCATGCCCGGCCGGAAGCAGGTTTGGCCGAACAGCGCCGCCTGTTGATCGCCGGCCACTCCGGTCACCGGCACCCCACCCGCGTAGAGGTTTCGGTCGATCTCGCAGAAGTGGCCCGATGTGTCGCGGATCTCCGGCAGGAGTGCCCGCGGCACCCGGAAGAGTTTCAGCAGTTCGTCATCCCAATCACCGGTCTTCAGGTTGAACAGCAGCGTACGACACGCGTTGGTGACGTCGGTCACATGGGCGCTTTGGCCGCTCAGCTGCCAGAGCAGCCAGCTGTCGATGGTACCTGCCAGGAGTTCGCCGTTCTCCGCCCGCCGTCGCGCTCCTGGCACCTCGTCGAGCAACCAGCTGAGTTTGGTCGCGGAGAAATAGGGATCAATCCGCAGGCCCGTGCGTTGCGTCACGAAGGGCTCAACGCCATCGGCTTGTAACCGCGCGCAAATCTCCGACGTGCGCCGGTCCTGCCACACGATCGCCGGGTGAATGGGTTTGCCAGTCTCGCGTTCCCAGATGACGACCGTCTCCCGCTGGTTGGTGATGCCAACGGCCGCGATGTCGCGCGCGGTCAACCGAGCCTTCGACATCGCCTCGGCAGCGGTCGCACTCTGACTCGCCCAGATCTCGAAAGGATCATGTTCGACCCAACCCGGGCGCGGGTAACTTTGCGCGAACTCCTTCTGGGCCACCGCCACCGGCCGGCCATCGTGTCCGAAGACGATCGCGCGTGAACTCGTGGTGCCCTGATCCAGGGCCAGGATGTAGCGGGGAGAACTCATGGGGCATCCGCAGTATTGAGAGTTTGGTGTTGAGCGCGACCGCAGACACGAAGACCGGCCGACGTTTCCCCACCTGGCGATCGCTTCCCGATTGCGGGAAACGCCCTTCCCGCGCACGGCCAAGCCTAACCCGCGACCTCCCCGCTCCATCCGTCCACAGAATCATATATCCTTACTCTTTAATCCCTTAAACATTCTCAGATCGGTTGGCACGTCGCGTGCAAAAGGACGCGCAACCACCGATCCCATGAAGACGACTCTCGCTCTCCTCGCCCTCCTTTCGCTTGCGACTCCGGCTACAGCCGCGGTTGTGGAGCTCGCCGGGTACTCTGTTCCGTCACTGTTCTCCGCTGAAGTTGGCCTGAGCCTCTTCGCCGCGACCTTCCTCAGCCTGATCTTCTCGGTGAGCTACGCGCCGACAGCGCCGACCACCGTGCGCGGTCCGCGCCCGATGAGTTCATCGCGGCCTTCCACGCCGCGCGTTCTCCGCCGGGTGGTGGTGCGCCGCTCTCGCCCGACGACCGCGGCCGTTCTGACGCGTTGAACACCGAACAACCAAGGTCGGCCGGGTGTCGCTTGACACCCTCCAGCCGGCCTTCGTCATTTCGATTATGTCCGACGCCGCGCCGCGCATTCTGATCGCCGATGACCAGCCTGACGTATTGGAAGCCTTGCGCCTTCTCCTGAAGAGCGAGGGCTACCAAACCGAAGCCGTAAAGTCCCCGGCGGCGGTGCTGAAGGCCGTCGAAGCGCGCGACTTCGCGATGGCGTTGATCGACCTGAACTACGCGCGCGACACCACCTCTGGGCAGGAAGGTCTCGACCTGCTGACCAAGCTGCAGGCGCTCGATTCCTCGCTCCCCGTCGTCGTCATGACGGCGTGGGCGAGCGTCGAAGTTGCCGTCGAAGCGATGCGACGCGGCGCGCGCGACTTCATCACGAAGCCGTGGGACAACCCGCGTTTGATCGCGATCGTCCGCAATCAGATCGAGCTCGGCACCGCCGTGCGCGCCTACCGCCGCCTTGAGCAGGAGAACCAGATCCTGCGCGGCAAAGGTGGCCCGACACTGATCGCCGAATCCGTTGCGATGCGCCCGGTGCTCGAGGTGATTTCGCGGGTCGGTCCCTCCGACGCCAACGTGCTGATCACGGGCGAAAACGGCACCGGCAAAGGTGTCATCGCCCAAGCACTACACGCCGTGTCGGTGCGCGCGGGGAAGCCTTTCATTTCGGTCAACATGGGCGGGTTGCCGGAAGGGGTGTTCGAGAGCGAACTCTTCGGCCACGTCCGCGGTGCGTTTACCGATGCGAAGAGCGATCGCGCCGGCCGCTTCGAGCTGGCCGACGGCGGTACGCTGTTCATGGACGAGATCGGGAATATCCCGCTCAGCCAGCAGGCCAAGATCCTGCGCACGCTCGAGACCGGCGAGTTTGAGCGTGTCGGCTCGTCGCGAACCTATCGTGCCAACGTCCGGCTCATTTCGGCGACCAACGCCGACCTCCAGCAGCAGGTGTCCGAAGGCAAGTTTCGCCAGGACCTGCTGTTCCGGCTCAACACGATCCACCTCCATCTCCCGCCCCTGCGCGATCGTCGCGAGGATATCGAGGTGCTCGCGCAGCATTTCCTCAAGCAGCACGTCAAACGCTACAACAAGGCGATCACCGGTTTCGACGAGGCGGCGGTGCAGGCGATGCGCGAGTACTCCTGGCCCGGCAATGTCCGTGAACTCGACCACGCCGTGGAACGCGGTGTGTTGATGGCGCAGGGCAAGGCGATCCGCTCGGCCGACCTCGGCTTGAATGCCGGCACCAGCGCGCCGCGCCTCGACGACATGAGCCTCGAGGAAGTGGAGGCCTTCCTGATCAAGAAGACCCTCGCCCGCTGCGACGGCAACGCCCGCCGCGCCGCCGAGGAACTCGGCCTCAGCCGCAGCGCCTTCTACCGCCGCCTGGAGAAATACGGGCTGTGAAGCAGATCAGCCGCAAAAAGGCTCAAGAGGCTCAAGAAGAGATCAATGAAGGACGAGATCTTCGCGCTCTGCGATCAAGTCCGGCAAATCGCCTTCGAGCTGCACGCTCACCTTCGACACGGCCACTTGGAGAAGGTCTATGAGAATGGACTGATGCACCGGCTCCGTCAGAGAGGAATTCAAGCCGTCCAACAACATTCTTTAAGTGTGCTGGATGTGGATGGGACCGTTTTAGGCAGCTTTGCGGCGGACCTACTCGTCGAACGGAAGCTGCTGGTTGAGTTAAAGGCTTGCCGCACGTTGGCCGAGGAACATGTCGCGCAGCTCCTCGGGTATCTACGCGCGACGAGGATTGAGCACGGGATGTTGATCAACTTCGGCGCTCCTCGGTTGCAGGTACGCAAATACGTGCTCGCGGCCGCCTGAGCTTACTTGCGCCTTTTGTGCCTCTTTGCGGCTCCTCCCCGATGTCCCCTCCGAAACGCCGTCTGACGCATGACCAGCACGTGTTCTACACGGTGCTGCTGGCCGGGCTGCCGGCGGTGATTGTTTCGATGTGGCACCTGTGGGGTGCGGGTGACCAGTCGCCGAAGGAGCAATGGACGTACAGCCTGTTCATTCTCGGGTTTTGGTTTGGTTTCGCCGCCGCCGCCCGCGAACGCGTTATCCGGCCGCTGCAGACGATGGCGAATCTGCTCTCAGCGCTCCGCGAGGGTGACTTCTCCATCCGCGCTCGCGGCGCCCGCCGGGATGACGCGCTGGGCGACGTCATGGCCGAGATCAACTCGCTCGGCGCGATCCTGCAGGAACAGCGCCTCGGGGCAATGGAGGCGACCGCGTTGCTGCGCACCGTGATGGAGGAGATCGACGTCGCCATCTTCGCCTTCGACAGCGGCGGCGTGCTCCGCCTGGTCAACCGCGCTGGCCAGGAACTGCTCGCCTCCCCGGCCGAACGCATCCTCGGCCGCTCAGCGACGGACATCGGCCTGTCGGAGGCGCTCGAGGGAGAACCCCAGCGTGTGCTGACCACCACCCATTTCCCGGGCGCGAACGGTCGGTGGGGCATGCGCCGCACGCAATTCCGTGAAGGCGGCCTGCCGCATAACCTGGTGGTGATTGCCGATCTCAGCGAAGCGCTGCGCGCCGAAGAGCTGAAGGCGTGGCAGCGTCTGGTCCGCGTGCTCGGGCACGAACTCAACAACTCACTCGCACCCATCAAGTCGATCGCGGGCAGCCTCAGCACGATCCTGAAGCGACCGCAACGCGCAGACGACTGGGAGGACGACATGCGGTCGGGCCTGGACATCATTGCCGCGCGCGCGGAAGGCTTGGGTCGCTTCATGCAGGCCTACTCACGCCTGGCCCGCCTGCCGCAACCCGTGATGTCGGAATGCGAAATCCATTCCATGGTGCACCGTGTCGTGGGCCTGGAACTACGCGTGCCGGTCCGGGTGCTCGGCGGGCCGCACCTCACCTTGTCGTGCGATTGCGCCCAGATCGAGCAGGTGCTGATCAACCTCATCAAGAACGCCGTCGACGCCGCGATGGAAACCGACGGTGGCGTGCGCCTCGGCTGGGATTCGCGCGACGGCTACGTGGAGATCCGCGTTGAGGACGACGGCCCCGGCATCGCTCAGGCGACCAACCTTTTTGTCCCGTTCTTCACGACCAAGCCGGAAGGCTCCGGTATCGGCCTGGTACTCTGCCGGCAGATCGCCGAGAACCATCGCGGCTCCCTCGAGCTGGAGAATCGCACGGACAGCAGCGGGTGCATCGCGCGCCTGCGCCTGCCTGCTTCCGCCTGACCGCCCACATGACGCGAAGCGGACGGCGGATCAGACGGTCACCGTTCGTCGCTGACGCGCGGCGGTGGCGTACTGCGCGATGATCCCGTCGAAGGATCCGTTGCTGAAGAACACCACAACCCGCGGCGTGCCGGCCTCCGCCTCCAGTGTATTCTGCTGCAGGATACGCAATAGATCCTGGTTCGTGCCGGCCGAGAAAGCAGCCACGCCGCGCTGCTTCAGCGCGCCGGTGACCGCATCGGAGTCAAACCGCTGCTCAGCCGAGAGTTTGTCCGCCCGGTTGACGGCTCCCAGGTAAACGTCGTCGGCCAGGCCGAGCGCCTCGGTGAACCCGCCCTGCAGCGCCTTGGTGCGAGCCGTGTTGCTGCGCGGTTCAAACACCGCCGTCAGCCGGGCACCGGGGAATCGGGCGCGAAACGACCGCAGCGTTTCCGCCAAGGCGGTCGGATGATGGCCAAAATCCTCGATCACCGTCATTTCGTCGGTCCTGACGAGCACTTCCTGGCGCCGGCGCACTCCGCGGAAGCGCTCGAGCGGCTTCAGATCCAGTTTGAACCAGTCTGCTGGATACACGGCCAGCGCCGCCGCGGTGGCGGCCATCGCGGCGTTGCGCGCGTTGAACAATCCGGGCTGGGTCCACGTCACTTCCGCCCACGGCGTACCACGGACCACGAGCCGGAAGGTCGCTCCTTCCGGCGACTCTTTGAAGTCGGCCAGCCGAACGTCGTTGCCCTCACCCACTCCGACCCGGACCACCTGCGTCCACGAAAGCGAGCCCAGAGCGTGCAGATTCTCGTCGTCCCCATTCATCACGATGTATCCGGAACGTGGAACGATGCGGGTCAGGTGGCTGAACGTGCGCATCACATCCGCCAGGTCGCGGAAGATGTCCGCGTGATCAAACTCGAGGTTGTTCAGGACCGCGATGTGCGGCTGGTAATGGATGAACTTGGAACGTTTGTCGAAGAAGGCGCTGTCGTATTCGTCGCCTTCGATGACAAACGGATCCTCGCGGTGGCCCAGGTGATTGCCCACTGGCGGATCGAGCGGAACGCCTCCGATCAGAAAGCCGGGATCACGGCCGTTCTCCCGGAGCAGGAAAGCCGTCAGTGAGGTGGTGGTCGTTTTCCCATGGGTCCCGCAGACCACGATGTTGCGGCGCCCCTCCAGCACCTGCTGGCTGAGCAGGGCCGGCAGCGAGGTGAAGGGAAACGCCCGGGTATCGAGCAGCCACTCGACCTCCGGATTGCCGCGCGACATGGCATTGCCAATCACCACCAGATCGGGGGCCAGCTCGCTCAGCCGCTCCGGTATGTATCCCTCGTACACCGTGATCCCGGCGGCCGCGAGCACGTCGCTCATCGGCGGGTAGATGCCCGCGTCCGCGCCGATCACCGTGTGACCGGCCGCCCGCGCCAGCAACGCCGCGTTGCCCATCGCCGTCCCACAAATGCCCATGAAGTAGAGCTTCATCCGTCCGGTGATTCAGCGGCACGCCGGCCAATTTGCAATGTCCCTCCCGCACACGGCGCGCGAACGGTTCGTCCCGCCGCGCCCAACCTGACTGGCCGACGATGTCCTCTCCCGAAAACCCAGATCCGACTCGTGGTGTCGCCCCCGTCGTCGAAGAAAACATCCGCATCCTGATTGCCCGCCGGCAACGGGAGGATGAGCGCAAGGGCCTGCAGGACCGGGTGGCCGACGCGATCACACGGTTCACCGGAAGCATGACGTTTGTGTATCTGCACATCGTCTATTTCGGCGGCTGGATTCTCTGGAATTCACGTTGGTCCCCCTTTCCGAAGTTCGATCCCACCCTGGTCGTTCTGGCGATGGCCGCTTCGGTGGAAGCGATCTTCCTCTCCACGTTCATCCTCATCACCCAGAACCGCATGGCCGCGCTGGCGGACAAGCGCGCGGATCTGGACCTGCAGATCAGCCTGCTGGCCGAACATGAAGTGACGCGCCTCGTTAAACTCGTGAGCGAGATTGCCCAGCGAATGGGCATCGAGGCCGCCAATGATCCCGATCTCGAACCGCTGAAACACGACGTCCACGCCGACGCCGTGCTCGACAAGTTGGAGAAGCCGACGCCCGTCCCGCCCAAATCAGACTAGGGCCCTTGGCAGCGGACGGCTCCAGCGCCCTTCCGAGGAACTCTTCAGCGCCGCGCTAGTTTGGCCGCAATCTCGGTTCCGTGCCGACCTTGGTAACGGGCGATGGCCAACTCGTTTTCGCTTGGCATCCGTTCGCCCTGCGCATCGGTGATCGTCGAAGCGCCATACGGCGAGCCCCCGGTGATCTCCTTCATCATCAGCAAACGTTGTTCCGCGTAAGGCACGCCGACGACGACCATGCCTTGGTGAAACAGAAATGTCTGCATGCTGATCAGCGTCGTCTCCTGTCCCCCATGCTGGCTGGCGGTCGACGTAAAGACGCTGCCCACCTTGCCCACCAGAGCACCGCTGTTCCAGTGCGATCCGGTGGCGTCGAAGAACGCCTGCATCTGCGCCGTCGCACTTCCAAAACGAGTCCCCGACCCAAAAAACAGCGCATCGGTTTCCGCGAGCTTCTTCGGATCCGCCAACGGGACGTGGGCAAACCGCTCCTTCGCCTCCACTGCACCCATTTTTTGCAATATCTCGCTGGGCAGCGTTTCCGCCACTTGGAGTAACTCCACCTCCGCCCCGGCGACCTCTCGCGCCCCGGCCGCGACGGCCTCCGCCATTCTAAACACGTGTCCGTACAGGCTATGGAAGATGACCTTTACACGTACGCTCATAGGATTCTTTGGGGGTTCGTCGGCTCAGACAGCACAGGTGAGCCGACGTGCGCGTGAAATTTCTGGCTCGGTCAGTCAGTTCGTCACCGGCGGCGCGATCGTCGGGTTCGTGGACGTCGCAGACAGGGTGGCCAGGGCTGACTCCAACATCCCGACGGTGACCGGCTTGGTCAGGTGCGCCTGGAACCCGGCTTGCCGGCCACGCTCCACGTCGTCCTCCGAGCCGTATCCGGAAAGCGCCACGCCAACCAGACTGTGCCGGTCGCGCAACGTCCGCATCAGCTGGTACCCGTCTCCGTCGGGCAATCCGATGTCGGAGATCACAAAGTCCACCCGCTCGTTTTCGACCAACCGCAGCGCGTCCGCCATCGATGCCGCCGACACCGGATCGTATCCACGTTTCTCTAACAACCCGGCGAGCGCCGCCCGCGTCGGTGCGTGATCCTCGACCAGCAGAACGCGTCGGCCGGTGATCGGTTGCGCCGTCTGATCCCCCAGCGCCGGAGTGGGCCCGACGCTCGGAGCCGGAGCAGCCGGCGCCAGCGGCAGCTCCACCACAAAGGTGGCGCCTCGGCCCCGGCCCGGGCTCTCCGCACGGATGGCGCCGGAATGCAGTTCCACCAGCTGACGCGAAATCGCCAGGCCCAAGCCCAGTCCACCGAATCGGTGCGATCCCCCGGCCGCGTGATCGCCCTGCGTGAATGACGCAAAAATGCGTTCCAGCTCCCCCTCGGTGATACCCATGCCGGTATCCGCGATCCGGGCACGAATGCGCCCTTCCTGGTCCTCAGTCGTGACCGTGATCGAACCGCCGGCCGGCGTGAACTTGATCGCGTTGCTCAACACGTTCCAGAACACCTGCTGCAGTCGCGCGGCATCACCCGTGACCCGGCTCGACGCAGCGCCCAGGGAAAGCTGGAGCGACAATCGCTTGCTCGAAAGCTCCGCCTGCACCGTCGCCACCGCATCCCGCAGCACGTCGTGCAACTGCACCGGCTGCGCCTCGAGGCGCAGCTTGCCGCGGGCGATCCGCGTCAGGTCGAGCAGGTCGTCGATCAACCGCGCCTCCAGCGCCGCATTCTTCGCAATCGTGGCAAACACCTCCCGCGCCTCCGTCGGATAGCGCTCGTCGCGCGCCGCATCACTCGACAGCAACAGCACCGGATTGAGCGGCGTACGCAGCTCATGAGACAACGCTGCCAGGAATTCATCCTTCGCGCGCGACGCCGCCAACGCCTCGTCGCGCGCCCGTGCCAGCTCATCCCGGCGCGCCGCGAGTTTTAGCGATACTTCCGACAGCGCCCGCGCGACAAAATCCGTCTCGTTGATTCCAGTGGGCTTCGCTTCCTGCGCCGCTCCCTGGCTCAGCTCCCGCGTCGACGTGACGAGTGTCTGCACGCCGTCCACGACTGCACGGCCCACTCGCGCCGCGATGATGAAGGCGAGCAACGCGGACAACAGCGAGACGCCCACCGTCACCCACAACAGTTCCTGCGCCGAAGCGAGCAGGCTGCCCCGCGGCGCCGCGATGATCACCGTCCATCCCGTGCGCGGCACGCGATGGAACGCCGTGAGGCTTCGCACGCCGTCCAGCGTCACCGATTCGATCAGCCCTTCGCCGGCTTCGATGGCCGTGCGCATGGCCGCGCTCGGGTTCTGGCCCACGAACTTCGCCCCGTCCCGGCTCCGCGCCGCAATCACGCCTTCGCGATCCACCACCGAGACGAGCCAGCCCTCGGCAATGTGATGACTGAGCAGCGAGCGGGTCAGCGTCTCCGGGGTCATCACCCAGGCCAGCCCAAGCCCGCCTCCGCCGGGCCGTCGCAGCCCGATGGCGGTGTAGAGCACCGGCTCCTGCGTCGCCGGCCCAATCGTCAGGTTGGAGAAGTAGGTGCGGCCGGACGACAGGGCCTCGTATCGTTCCTGCAGATACGTTCCGCCGGGCAGTGGCGTGCCCGCCGGCTGGCTGGTGTTGAGCAGCTGCTGGTTGGTGTGATCCGAGAGCACGACCCACTCACCTGATGAAGGTACCACCGACTCCACCTGACGGCGAAACTCCGCGAACTGCCCGTTCTGAAGAAAGCCGGATGTCGACAGCCCGCGCAGCAGCGCCTCCCGCTCCCGCATCGCAGCGTCGACCAAGGCGCCCATGGCGCGCGCGGTCTCCAGCACGTGGCGCTCCATTACGCTGCGTTCATTCTGGTACGCTTGGAAGATCAACCAGCCCGCGAGCAACGCCGCCGGAAATAGCGCCGCCGCGACCAGCAGAATCAAGCGTCCACGGATCGAGCGAAAAAGCGGACGAAAGGAACGAAACACAAAAGGGGCTTAAATCAGGAGCGCCGTCACTGGACTCCGGTGCGCCGGCACTGTCCACGCCCCGGCGAAATGCGTCAACGGTGCGCTGCCCCCTTCGGTACCGCCCGACGCTTGGCTTTAACCTGCAACCTCTTGTCGTTGCGAGCGCTCCCGGTCCGCCAGCTCGATCAGTCGCCGGCGATGCACCAGTGCGGCACCGAACACGCCCAGCAACTGGCCGGCGCAGGCGACATACACCGCCATTTCCGTGCGCAGGGCCGCGACATCGGGCGCAAAAACCAAGGCCGTCCGCAGGGTGTACGCCACTGTGGCCGAGATCGTCAGCATCACCAACGGCAGCAGGATCACGTCACGCCGGGGGAACGTACCTTTGATGCACCCCGCCGTGATGTAGTACGCGAGGAAAAGTTGGGTGCACAGAACCGCCCAGCAAAGCACGAACCCCAACGGAAGCATGGCGAAACTGTGAGAAGTTCCGCGCGGTCTGTCAGGCCCCGAACCGCATTTTTCCGGTCAGGGAATCCCTGTTCGAAGGATTTTTACGGGCATTCTGCAAGACGCGGGCGATTAGCGCCGCGCGCAGCACTACGCCGCGTTCCACCAACTGCGGAGCAGATCGCGGCTGTAGCCAAGAAAGTGGGGATCGGGCGAAAAGACCTCCAGCGTGATCGTGCCATCGTATCCACTGCGTTTCAGCGCCCGCACGTAGCGCAGACTATCCATGTTTCCCATACCGAGGGCCAGATGCAGGTCCGCGTGTCCGCCGCGGTTGTCATGCAGGTGCACGTGCGCCAGTCGCGCCGCAAACCGCGCCAGGATTTCCTCGGTCGTATTCTGCTCCACGCCGAGATTGCAGTGACCGATATCCAGATGCAGCCCGAGTCCGGGCACCGGGTCCAGCAGCGCCGCCAGTTGCGCGGCATTGTTGAAGCGGCCTGGAACGTTTTCGACCATCACCCCGACTCCGACACTCCGGCCGAACTCCACCAACTCGCGCAAGGACTCGACGTTGCGCTCCACGACGGTGCGTTCGTCGCAAAACGGCGCATGCCCGTCGGGGTGGACGTTCATCCAGCGAGCCCCCACCACCGCGAAGATCTCAAGGCAACGCTTGAGTTCTTCGATCGCGGCACGGCGCAACGTGGGAAAGGACGAACCGATCGGCAAGTAGTAGGCGGTATGACCAACCACCTCGAAACCGAACTCCCGAATCTGATCCCGCACGGCCGCCCGATCGACCTGCCAGGACGCCACCACCGGCGGCTCGAGCGTCAAATCGACGAATTCCAATTTCAGCTCCGCCATCCAGCGCAACTCCGCCACCAGCGGCCGTCCCGGGTGATTCATCGCTCCGATTTTCATAACCTTGTCCCGCCGCGGGGCATCCTGTTGCAGCCTTCGCGTCCTGCAAACGACGCCGGCTGTAGTTCCCGCTCCATTACGCCGCGGCCCTTCACCGTTCCAACATCCGGTCTTCCGGCTCCAGCGGCGCGAACCACGGCCGGCTGTCGAACAGCCGGATGCGGCGCTGCTCCATCGCCTCGGAATCATCCGTCTGCACCGTCGGCAGCGCGAAACGCTGCCGGATCGCCTCCGGGATCGCACGCGCGCGTCCCGGACTCATCCACGAAAAAACCGTCAGCACCGCCTGCAACAGCGGCAGGTCACGACCCATCCGCGCCACGAGGTGCTCCCAGTTCACCTGCTCCACCGATCCGGCCAGGGCGTTCAGGACGTCGACCCAATCGCAGCGCTCGCGCTGCATCACGTAGAGCTTCACGCGGATCAGCTCCTCGAGCGGCATGGCGTGCGCGATCTCGTCCTTCACCGCGACGGCGCGGGCATGCTCGAACCAGGCATCGTCGACCTGCACCCGGTGATTCGGCAGGTCCCAAATCACGTCGAGAATCACTCCGTCGCGGAAACCGCGAAAAATCCACGAGCGGTCGTACTCCTGCTGGTGGTAGTAGTCCTCGAACTTCCGCTTGCGCAGCGCCGCGATCAGCCGCTCGCGATGCTCCGGACGTACGATGAAGTCGATGTCCTTGGTGTTGCGCCACCGCCCCGTGTAGGTGGCGAGCGCCATCGCACCGCCGAGAAGCACCGGGACATTGACCTCCGCCGCCGCTTCGCGTCCGGATTGAAAAACCGCCCACTGATCGTCCGGGATCAGTGCGGACCAACGCGCCTCCTGCGGCGCGGGCGGGCTACTCTTCGTGGGCTGCGCAGGCATGGTGAATTCGATGCAGACCGCGTCGTCCGCCCTCGGTTCACGCTGCGAGCACTACATCAGGCTGACCGGATCAACATCCAACACCTGCACGACGTCCTCCGACCAGCTGAACGCCTGCCGGAGCTTGTTCAAATCAGCAATCACCCGCGTCACGCCACCGGTGAAGTACCAGATCTGAAAACGATAGTGGTCCTTGATCTTCTCGATCGGCGATGGCGTCGGCCCTCGGAGCTCCAGCCGGTCGCCCAGCTCCTTTTCCACATGACGCGCCCATTGCTCGGCGTAGAACTGCAGCTTCTCCGGATTCGGCCCCCGAAACACGTGATGGATCAGGTGCCGAAAAGGTGGATACCGGAACTGCCGCCGCAGCGCGAGTTCGCTCGCCGCAAAACCGTCGAAGTCCGCATGGCGGGAAAACTGGATCGGCTCGGCCTGCGGCGTGAACGTCTGCACGACCACCTCCCCCGCCCGATCACCGCGCCCCGCGCGTCCCGCCACCTGGACCAGCAACTGGAACGTGCGCTCGTTGGCGCGAAAATCCGGCAGGTGCATCGAGATGTCCGCGTCAATCAAACCGACGAGGGTCACGTTTGGAAAATCCAGCCCCTTGCCGATCATTTGCGTGCCCACGAGCACGTCGATCTGCCCCGCGCGAAACTTGGCCAGCACCTCTCGAAACCGGTTCTTCCGCGCCATCGTATCCGCATCCATGCGCTCAACGCGGGCGCGTGGCAGCACACGTCGCACCGCCTCCTCGACGCGCTGGGTGCCGAGACCGCGCCAGCGAATCTCGGGCGCACCGCATTTCGGGCAGCGTGCGGGTGCGGCCCGCTCGTCACCACACAAGTGACAGCGCAAGCGCTCGTCGGCGCGGTGATACGTCATCGTGATGCTGCAGTGCCCACACTCTTCGACGTGGCCGCACTTGGTGCAGAGCATCGAGGACGAGTAGCCACGCCGGTTGATGAACAGGATCGTCTGCTCCTTGCGCTCGAAACGGCGATGCATCGCGTCGACAAGCTTTCGCGACAACGTCGTCAGCCCGCGCGATCGCGTGATCTCGATCCGCATATCGACAATGTCGATGTCCGGCAGCTTGCGTGAATCGATGCGCTGGGTCAGCCGCACCAGGCCGTACCGTCCCGTCTCGGCGTTGGCGAAACTCTCGAGTGACGGCGTCGCGGATCCGAGCAGGCAGTGAGCACGGGTGAGCTTCGCCCGCATGACCGCGACATCACGCCCGTGATAGCGCGGCGTCTCATCCTGTTTGTAGGCCGGCTCGTGCTCCTCATCGACGACGATCAGCCGCAGATTCTGAACCGGCGCGAAGATCGCCGAACGCGCTCCGACGACGATGCGCGCCGCGCCGGTCGCGAGCGCGTACCATCCGTCGAGCCGCTCGCCTTCACTCAGATGGCTGTGCCAGACGACACACGCGTGGCCCGGCGCGATGGCTTCCAACCGGCTGCGCAGACGCGCGACGGTTTGCGGCGTGAGGGCAACTTCGGGCACGAGCAGCACCACACCACCGCCCGCCTGCAACGCCTCGTGAATCGCGCGCAGGTAAACCTCGGTTTTCCCCGAACCCGTCACGCCATGCAGCAACGTCACCCCGAACTCCGCCGCCTCGATGCGACGCTTAAGGGTATCCGCCGCCGCCTGCTGCTCAGCGTTTAACTGGTGCGGTTGCGCCGCCACCAGTTCACCCGCGGCAAAATCATCCGCGTACGCGACCCGCTCGATCCGACGCGCCTCTTCCTTCAGATAACCGCGCTTGACCAACGCCGTCGCCGCCGCCGCGCCCACTTGCAGCCGCTGCAATACGAGGGGTTTCGCCGGCGGCCGGAACTGCTGCGCGACGAAACGGTACAGTTTCGCCTGCTGCGGAGCGCGTTTTTCCAGCGCCTCGAGTTCCTCCGGCGTCAGAGTTTGCGCCACTGCGAGGTGCTTCTGCACTTTGAGAGCCGCCCCACGCCGGACTGCCGCCGGCAGCATCGCCTCAATGATACCGTCCAACGGCGCGGCGTAGTAGGTGGCCATCCACTTGGCCAATTCGAGCAGGTCCGGCGGCAGCGCGGGAAACGGATAAACGGCGCCCACGATGCTCTTCAGCCGGTCGACCGGAAAATCCGCCGGCGGACCGAGCACGCCGACGATGCCGATGATGAACCGCCGGCCCATCGGCGCCCGAACCAGCGAACCGATCGTGACTTCGCCCGCCAGCCGCTCCGGCACGGTGTAGTGCAGGAGCTTGTCAAAGCCCGCGAGCGGATGGATTCCGACGATCATCGGCGCCTATGAGGCCGACCCGAGCCCGTCGGGCAAGAGTCCTCTCGTGCAGAACCTCTTGTCCCAGCGTGCCGGCCCAACGTCCCCTCCGGAGGTTCCGGTGGGGAGGGACGATCGGGTTGACAGCCCGGTGGCCCAGGAACGACATTCAACTGCGTGAGCAACGCTGCGGCCCTCGAAAAATTTAAGTCCTACCTCGGTACCAAGGGGCTCCGCGTCACCAATCAGCGTCTGGCGATCTTCGACGCCGCGTTTGCGCAGAAGGAGCATTTTACCGCCGAGGAGTTGCTGGCTCATGCGCGAGCAATCGATGACTCGGTATCGCGTGCCACGGTTTACCGCACGCTGCCGATCATGACCGAGAGCGCCCTGCTCCGCGAAGTGGATATTGGCAAGAACCTGAAGTACTACCTGCCCAACACCGCGGAGGGCACGCAGGTGGCCCAGGTCATCTGCGTTGACTGCGACCGAATCTTCGAAATCGCAGCGCCATTCATGGAATGGTACGGCAACTCGGTTTCGTCCAAGCTCGGCCTCAAACCCGTGTCGCAACGGCTTCAAGTCAGCGCGCACTGCATCGCCTTTCGTGAGACCGGCACGTGCAAGAATCGCGCGGGCTGAGTAAATTATCTCATGGCCGCCGTGCGCAAAGAAGATCCCACGTGGGATATCCAGTTTTTCGAGAACGTTCTGCGTCGTGACCCGAGTTACGTCGACGTGATCGAGATCCTCGGTGGCCTCTACACCAAGACCGGCCGCATCGCCGACGGTCTGCGCATGGATCGGAAACTCGTCCGACTGCAGCCGAAGAACGCCACGGCCCACTACAACCTGGCGTGCAGCCTCGCCCTTTCCTCCCGCAAGGCCGACGCCATTCGCGCCCTGCGCGACGCGATCGCTTTGGGGTACAATGATTACGACTGGATGTCCCAGGACCCCGACCTCGAGGTGCTGAAAGGCGGACCAGAGTTCGAAGCGCTGCTGCGTAAACTTCAGCCGAAGAGCTGAAGGGGGTGTTTGGGCTTGCCTCGATAAAGTGGACACCGAGCGAAGGGTGATCGGTATCGATTAGTTTTGTTGGTTTTCAAAGGCCACAGGCGAGCGGTAGCCGAGCGAGCTGTGGCGCCTCGTTCGGTTGTAGAAGGATTCGATGTAATCGAAGACGACAAGCTCCGCCTCACGGCGGGTGGCAGGAATGTAGTGGTGCAGACCGGACTCGGTTTTGAGGGTACTCCAGAACGACTCCATTGCTGCGTTGTCGTAGCAATTGCCCGCTCGGCTCATGCTCGCGATCAAGCCGAAGCGCTGCAGGGTTCGGCGATATTCGAGGCAAGCGTATTGCGAGCCGCGGTCGGAGTGGTGGATGAGCCGGCCCTTGGGTTGGCGTTGTCGAACGGCCTGTTGCAGGGCCGCCAGCACAAGACTCGCGTGCAACGTCGGAGCGGTGGCCCAGCCGACCACACGTCGGCTCCAAAGATCGAGGACCGCTGCCAAGTAGAGCCAGCCTTCACGGGTGCGCAGGTACGTGATGTCGGTCACCCACGCTTGGTTGGGCGCCTGGAGCGCGGCCTGCGGCAACAAGTTGGGAGCCACCGGATGGGCATGCCGGCTATCGGTGGTCCGCGGACGCCGGCGCACCCGCTTGCGGCCACATAGGCGCTGCGCCTTGAGCAGGCGCGCACACCGTCGGCGACTGATCCGAATGCCCTGAGCGCGCAGTTCCGCCACCACTCGCGGCGCCCCATAGTTGCCCCGACTGGCTCGATGGACCTGCGCGATCTGGATCGCTAGTCCGACGTCCTCGGACGCTCGGCCGGTCGGTCGGCGCTCCCGCCAGCGGTAGTAGCCGCTGGGAGCGACCTGCAGCAGTTCGCACAACATGCGCACGGGATACTCGCCCCTCATCTGTTCGACCCGGGCATACCTCTCGCGGGCGGCTCGGAGAGGATGCCCAGCGATTTTTTTAGGACATCCTCCCGCTGCCGCATCCGCATCAGCTCCTCGCGCAGCCGTCGGTTCTCCTCCTCGAGTTGCTCGACCGAACGTGGGCCACTCCCACCTCCTCCGACCAACCCCGGCGCAAACTGTCGCCTCCAACGATCCAGCATGCTGCGCGACAATCCCAACTCCGCCGCTACGGTCCCAACCGAACGGCCTTCCTGCATCGTCAGTTCAACCGCATGGCGCTTGAACGCTTCATCGTAACGCCGGCGGGTCTTCGCCCCGCCGTTCTCACGTCTCATCTCAGGCATCGGGTTCTTTCTCCAAACCCTTAACCCAGTGTCCACGAAAACGAGGCAGTCTCAGCCGTGAGTTTAGCCGGGAGTTGAAGTTTAAGGTGTTAGCCCTACGCGCGTCCCGTCGGTTCCTGCTCCTTGCTACCTGCCCCTACATCTGCATCTGCTCAAGCGCTGTCGCGCTCACTCGAGGGTGGTGGGGACGCAAGGCGGCCGGCTCGAGCACAAAGCTTTTGTGTTCTTGGTGCCTTCGTGGTGAAAGCGGCTGGTGGAGGCAATCAATCCACCGCCGCTGCTTTCGGTTATCGTCGTCGCGTACAAGTCGCGCGGCGAGATCGGGGCGTGTCTGGCTTCGTTGCCTCGGCGGCTGGAGGGGCGGGAGGTGGAGATCATCGTCGTCGACAACTTCCCGGCTGACGGCACGAGCGCGTTCATCCGCGAACACTTTTCACACGTCAGCGCGATCGAGCCGGGCGAGAACCTGGGGTTCGGTCGCGCCAACAACCTGGGCTTCGCCCGGTCCTCGGGCGAGTGTGTGCTGTTCCTCAATCCCGACACGGTCTGCAACGAGGAGGCGCTGGCGCACTGCGTCCGGCGCGTGCGCGCGGAGCCCGCGATCGGTCTGATCTCCCCCAAACTGATCCAGGCCGACGGCTCGATGGACCTGGCCTGCCGGCGCTCGCTGCCGACCGCGTGGGACGGTTTCTGTCGCGGCACCGGCCTCGCCGCGCGTTTCCCGCGCGTGTCGTGGTTCGCCGGCTACAACCTGACCCACCGGCCGGAGAACGGCACCTATGACGTCGGTGCGATCAACGGCGCCTTCATGCTCGGCCGCCGCGAGGTCTTCGAAGCCGTGGCCAGCCGCTGCGCGGCGGATTTGGAGAAAGGAGAAGGGAGAAAGTGGAAGGAAATCGGAATAGGTTCACCACTAAGGCACGAAGGGCACAAAGGGGGGCAAGGAGGGGCGGGTTCTGATACTGCCGCCTTGCCGGTTGAGGCAGGTCGAAAAGCTTACCCCTTAAACTTTAACTCAGAACTTAAACCCGCCGAAGGCGATCGAAGGCACGAAGGGCACAAAGGGGGACAAGGAGGAGCGGGTTCTGATACTGCCGCTTTGCCGGCTAAGGCCGGTCGACAAGCTTACTCCTTAAACTTCAACTTCCCACTTACACTCGCCAGCGGCGTTGCCGCAGGCGAACCGCTACTCGCTACTTCAGCGCCCGTCTTCGATCCCACGTTCTTCATGTACGGCGATGACCTCGACCTGTGCATCCGGGTGGCCAGGGCGGGATATCGGATTGTTTACGACGGACGGTACAGCATCACGCACCTGAAGGGGCAGAGCGTGGGCAAGGACTACGATCGCATGTCGGTCGCGATCTTTGATGCGAACCGGGACGTGTACCTGAAGCACTTCGGTCGCTCGTCCTTCGCCCGGGCAAAGTGGCGGCTGCTCTTCGGCGCCTGGAAGCGCCTGGCGCTCTGGCGCGCCCGCCGCCGCGGCCACAAGCAAGTTAAGCCGGTCTAGTTCAGATCAGTTCACCACCAAGGCACAAAGGACACAAAGTTTTCAGGAGTTGTATTCACTACAAAGACGCGGAGGCCTTTGTGTTAGTCGGAACCAGTTCACCACTCTCGAGCGAAGCGACAGTCCGCCAAGGCACAAAGGACACGAAGTTGGATCCACTTCATTTTGCGGATCTTTGTGTCCTCCGTGCCATTGTGGTGAACCTCACTCCGCGGGGTTTTTCCAGCGGACGAGGGTCAGGGCGAGGATCTGCAGGTCGAGCCAGATGGACCAGTTCTCGATGTAGTAAATGTCGTGCTGCACCCGCGCCACGAGATCGCTCTCGCCGCGGAGGCGGTTGACCTGCGCCCAGCCGGTCATGCCGGGTTTCACCAGATGCCGCGGCAGGTAGTGCGGGATCTCGGTCGACAACTTGTCAACGTGGTACGGGCGCTCTGGCCGCGGCCCAACGAGGCTCATGTCGCCGCGCAACACGTTCCAAAACTGCGGCAGCTCATCCAGGTTCCAGCGGCGCATGAACGCCCCGATGCGCAGCAGCCGCGGGTCATCCCGAGCCGTGCTCTGGCGTTGGTGATCCTGCGCTTCCGCGCCGTGGCGCATGCTGCGGAGCTTGTAGAGGGTGAACGGGCGGTGGTTCGCGCCGACCCGCGTTTGCCGGAAGAAGATCGGTCCCGGGCCCTCCGCGCGTATCCGCCACGCGAGCGCAAGAATGATCGGTGCCGACAGCACCAGGCCGATCAAACCGCCGATGAGATCGAGGATGCGTTTCGTGCCGCGATGAAAGAGCTGTTCGAGCCGGATATCCTCGACCCCGAGGATCGGCAGCTTGCCGATCGTCTGCAGCCGTAGGCCGCTGAGCATGATCTGAAAGGACGACGGCACGATCTTCCACTCGGTGTATGTGCGCTCGCAGGCCTGCACGGCTTCGAGCAGCTGCTCGCGGTTGAGGTCAGTGCGCGCGGCGATCAGCACGTCGATCTCATTTTCGCGGAGCAGGTCGGTGAGCTCGGCGGGATCGCCCAGCCTCTCGTCTGGCGGTTCATCTCCCGGCAACGGAATCGCTCCACAAAACCGATACGGGTGGGCCGGGTTCTGCTTCAGTTCGGCCGCGAGGGCGCGCGCCTCGTCGTTCCAGCCGAGGATGGCCACGCGCTGGCGCACCCGCTCGCGCCAGGACGGCCGCGTGAGCAGGTGGTAGACCCACGAACGCCAGAGGAACATCGCGGCGATCACCACCAGGTAGGCGATGACCACAAACAACCGGGAGATCGGCGGCTCGAACTTGAGCACGAGCGACAGGCTGAGGTACGCGACCAGCCAGAACGTGGTGCCCTTGATGATGAGGCTGATGCCCTGCAGCTTCCGCAGGAGCAGCCGTTCCTCGTACAGGCCGAGGTGGGCGTACGCACCGACCAGGAAGGCCGTGCCGACCAGCAGGAGCGGCAGGTACGCGGCAAAGGCCGCATCCGGTACGTCGATACCCAGCCCTCCGAGGGGAGTCTTGTAACGGAGAACGTAACCGAGGGCCAGGCTGCCAAACGCCACGACGGTATCGCCCAGCACCAGCAGCCCCGGAAGGACGACCTTCCGCAGGCGACTCGGAGTGACGTTCTTCAACCCCGTCATGCGCTATTTCTTACGGCTCAACATGCGTCGGATTTAGGAGGGTTGGGTTCACCACTCTCGAGCGACAGCGACAGTCGGCCAAGGCACGAAGTGCACAAAAGACGATGCAAGGAAGTGGAGGAGAGGGCCGTTCCAATGGTGTGACACAGCAGCTCGAATCTAGGCGGCGTCAGCGGGTGAACCAACTTAGCCATACCGTGCTGGGGCTATGCCTCGAGGTGCACGCGAACTTGGGGCCTGGATTGCTGGAGTCGGCCTATGAAGAAGCATTGGCGTTTGAGCTCAACCGAGCTGCGTTAACGTTCGAGCGGCAACGTGAGGTTCCGATAATTTACAGGGGGCATCGGATGAGCTGTGGCTATCGGCTGGACTTCTTGGTGGAAAACGAACTGGTGATCGAACTGAAGGCTGTCGATGGGCTGCTGCCGATTCATCACGCGCAGCTGCTCACGTATCTGCGTCTCGGCCGGCGGCCGCTGGGGCTCTTGATCAACTTCAACGTTCCTCGGTTACGTGACGGTATCCACCGGATCGCCAACGGAACGCTGTTCCTCGGACAGTAGCTCACCACAAAGGCACAAAGCACACAAAGTCTCTCTTTCGATAGTTGGGTTTTCAGGATTCCAACGGCCCGCGACCCGAGTCCAAAATCCCCCCGCCGCCCTTCGTGTCCTTCGTGCCTTTGTGGTGA
>JAEWIY010000155.1 GCA_023386835.1 Verrucomicrobiota bacterium | reverse complement strand
CGTCAGGAGCGTGAGATCAAAATCCGCCATGTAGTCCCTTATAGATGACGTCGCCGGGAGCCCGTCAACGGCTGGCCTCGACGGTCGCCTCCGCGATGGGATTGCCCCCGCTCAACCGCGCCAGCGCCTCGCGCGCCAGGCTGCCGCCGGGCAGCTCCTGCTGCTCCATCAGTCGATACGCGTTGCGCGCCTCCTCGAGGCGCCCGCCCGACTCCAGGGTCCGGCCCAGCTCCAGCAGGGCGCGTGCGATCCAGTAGCGCCCGCGCGCATCCGCCAGCGCGAACCGCCGCTCCTCGCCGAGGAGAAACGTATTCACCACTTCCCACCAGACCGACTGGGCGCGCTCCGGCGGCCCCCGCCGCAGCAACGCGTAACCGCGCTTGAAACCCGCCTCGACGCGCACCTCCGTCGGCACGTTCGGCAACACCTGCAACCGCTCGTAGACCGTGACCGCGCTCTCCAGCTGCGACACGTCATTGCCCGCCTGCGCCGCGTAACAATCCGCCTTCGCCAGCTCGGCCCCATAAATGTCGCTGTGGTGCTGGTGCTCCCGTGTCAGCTGCTCGTAGATCTGCACCGCTGATCCAAACTGGTTCAGCTTGCGGAACAGGTCTCCCTGCTTGAACCGCGCGTGAAACACCAGGTCGCTCTGCGGATAGGTGCGCACGAGTCGCTCGATGATCCGGATGGCGTCTTCGAGGTAGCTGTCCTGCCCGCGCCGCTCCGCGTTCAAGGCCGCCTGGTACAGGGCGTACGGGGCGTATCGGCTTTCTGGATAATCATCCGCCAGCCGGGTCAGCAGCCGCTGCGCGTCCACGAGCTGGTTGTTGCGCGAATACGCGTCAGCTTCGACAATGTACGACCAGATGGCCGCGTCCGATCCCGGATGCTCGGCGCGCAGCCGGCGCAGCACCTCCAGGCCCTCTTCCGAACGACCGAGGCTAATGTGGGCTTCCGCCTCGACCAGGGCGAGGAGACTCGCCACTTGCGACCGGAAATCCGGCGCCACCGTGGCCAGCCGCGACCGAAGGTTGCGCGCCAGTTCAATCGCCTGTTCGGCGCGCCCCGTGTCGAGCGCCAGCCGCGCCTGCAGCCAGGTCAGCCGCACGACCAACTCGATCGGCAGCGTGGTTGAGGCCGGCGTCTCTGTCACCAGCGCGTCGATACGCCGCGCCGCCTGGTCGACCTCGTCCGCCGCCAGGTACGCCTGCGCCAGGTTGTATTCGGCCTGCCAGCGATGCAGCGGATCCATGTCCGGCCGGCGCGCCAGGACGTCGAGCCGCCGCGCCGCCTCATCCCGCTCCCGCGCCCGGATCCACGAGACGATCTGCTGAAACATCAACTGCCCCGCCGTCACACCCGACGGCACCTCGTTCAGCGCGGCCGCGTACGCATCGGCCGCGTTGCGATAGTCTTCCGCCCGGAAAAACGCCTCCGCGACCAGCACGCCGAGCCGCGCCCGCGCTTCCCCCGGTGGCAAAAGCCCACGCGCCTCGCTCGCCCGATTAGCCACCGCCCGGAACCGCTCCGCTTCCCACGAGGCCTGCATCAACACGGTCAGCGCCTGCGGGCGCAGCGGCGAAGCCGGAAAACGTTCGAGCAACGCCTGCGCGTCCACTTCCGCGTCGCCATGGCGACCGTCCTGCAACGCCAGTTGTGCACGGTACAACAGCAGTTCCGGCAGGATCGGATGCGGCGGCTGCTGCGTGATGAGCCGCGTCAATTCGCCCCGCCAGACTTCGCGCGCCGCCGTCGCCGTCGCTCCAGTCGGGAGTTGCTGCGCAATCAGCTGCAAGGCCGCCCGCTGCTTGAGCGGACTCGCCCCCGAAGCGAGCAGGTTGCCCAGCGCGTTGCGCCCCACCCCGTCAGCCGCCCCGGCGATGAGGCCGAGCAGCAATCGAAAATCATCCTGCACTGCCCGCTCCTGCGCCGGCAGCGTCACCAGCTGTCGTTGCAAAATTGATACCGCTTCGCCGCCGCGGCCCAGCGCGGCCAGCACGGCCACGTACATCTTCACGGCGGTGTAACCGGTGGCCCGGCCCTGGTTGTTCTCGACGCTGCGCGCGAGCGCCGCCGCTTCGGCTTCCGTCGGCGCGCGCTGCCGCAATTGTGAGCGCAGGTCGGCTAGGAAGAAGCGGGTGCGCTGCAGATCCGAGACCGCCACCTCCATCGCACTCGCGTAGGCCGCGCTCGCCTGCGACGGCTCCCCGGCCTCGTCCGCAATCAGGCCGCGCAGGTAGTGCAGCCACGCGCGCTCCGTGGCGGGCAACTGCTCCAGTTGGATCCGGTCCGCCGCCGCCCGCGCCCCGGCCACGTCCCCCGCCGCGATCGCCGCCAACCCGGCCCGCAGTTCGTACGACCCGTCACGCGAACCCGTGTAGGTGTTCAGCGCCGTGCGCGCCTCGGCGACCCGCCCCGTCTGCAGCAGCGCCAGGCTCCAGCCCAGGACCAATCGCGCCTGCACGGCCGGTGTGATCTCCGGTTCCGCCAGCAACTGCGCGTACAGGGACGCGGCAATTGACGGAAATCCAAGCTCCAGCGCTCGCACCGCGGCTGTTTCGCTGACGATGCCGGCGCCCGGAGGCTCGTCGAGCGACGCCGCCGGAACCAGCGGAGCCGGGGGCACCGGTTGCGCCTGCGCGGCCAGCCGTCCCGCCAGTCCAAGGCTGGCGAGCATCCAAACAGCCACTACAACCCGGCTCCGGAGGCGCATGCCCGGCCGACCATGCGGGCGGTCGTGGTCACTGGCAAGCACAGGGCCAAACGGGCGCCTGGGCCCTTGCCTCGACCAAATCGCGCCGCCAGAGCAAACAAATTGCTCCTTTCGAACGCATTCCGCCTCGCCGGGAACGCTGCGCACGCCACACTGCGCCCACTGCGCTATGAGTACCCCCCTCATCATCCTCCTCGTCCTGCTGGCGGTCATCATCCTGCTCGGGCTGTGGGCCGTCGGTGTGTACAACTCCCTCGTCACCCTGCGGAATCGTTTCAAGAACGCCTTCGCCCAGATCGACGTCCAGCTGAAGCGCCGCTACGACCTGATCCCCAACCTCGTCGAGACCGCGAAGGCCTACCTCAAGCATGAGCGCGAGACGCTCGAAGCCGTCATCAAGGCGCGTAACATCGCCGCCGCCGCGGCCCAGGCCGCCGCCGCCAACCCGGCCGACCCCAACGCCATCCGCCAGCTGTCCACCGCCGAAGCCGGCCTCGGCGGCGCACTCTCGCGGCTCATGGTCGTCTCGGAAGCGTATCCGGATCTCAAGGCCAACCAGAACATGGCCCAGCTGACCGAGGAGCTCACCTCAACGGAGAACAAAATCGCGTTCGCCCGGCAGGCCTACAACGACTCCGTCATGAACTACAATACCCGGCGTGAGACGTTCCCCACCGTCATCCTCGCCGGCGCCTTCGGCTTCCAGCACGCCGAGTTGTTCAAGGTGGAGGATCCCACCGAGCGCGTCGCCCCCAAGGTGAATTTCGGCTGAACGGCTGCGCCGTTGGAGAAAGGAGCAGGGAGCAGGGAGCAGGAAAAAACCTCCGCTCCTCACCCCTCAAGGTAGCGGCTACAAATCGTCGCTCCCGGTCCACGTTTGCTCCCTTCCTTCTCCCTTCTCCGTTCTCCTTTCTCCCGGCTCCGGTCACGTCTGCGGTTTCCTGCTCCCTGCTCCCGTCATCCATGGACTTCTTTGAGGCTCAAAACCGGGCGAAGAAGCGCACGACGCGTCTGGTGATCCTCTTTGTCCTCGCGGTGCTGTGTACCATCGGCGCCGGTTATGCGGTTGGGCTTTTGTTGATCCACTGGGCCGGTAATTCGGGCTCGTCCGACCCGTATGCGTACACCACCTACACACGTGCTTTCACCTGGTGGCGACCGGACGTGCTCGCGGGCGTCGCGGCGGGCACGGTGGCGGTGGTCGGCCTCTCCTCGCTGATGAAATGGTTCTCGCTGCGTTCCGGCGGCAGCGCGGTGGCGACGATGCTCGGCGGGCGCCGCCTCGAACGTACCACGAGCGACCTGAAGGAGCGCCAGTTGCTCAACGTGGTGGAGGAGATGGCGATCGCTTCCGGCACCCCGATGCCGTCCGTCTTCGTCCTGGACCAGGAACCCGCGATCAACGCCTTTGCCGCCGGGCTGACGACGAGCGACGCCGTGGTGGCCGTGACCCGCGGCACGCTCGAGCGGTTGTCGCGCGATGAACTCCAGGGCGTGATCGGACACGAGTTCAGCCACATCCTCAACGGGGACATGCGGCTGAACCTGAAGCTGACGTCCGTCGTCTACGGCATCCTGGTCATCGCCCTGATCGGCCACGGCATGCTGCGCAGCCTGCGGTTTGCCAGCGTCGGCAGCGGGCGCGGGCGGCGCAACCAGGGCGGCGGCATCGCGTTCCTCGTCGCGGTGGGGCTGGCGATGTTGCTGGTTGGATACATCGGCTATTTCTTCGGGCGTTTGATTCAGGCGGCCGTGTCACGGCAACGTGAATACCTGGCCGACGCCGCCGCGGTGCAGTTCACCCGCAATCCCGGCGGCATCGCCGGCGCGCTGAAAAAGATCGGCGGACTGGCGATCGGGGCGCGTCTCGCCACACCGGCCGCCGCCCAGATCAACCACTCGTTCTTCGCGCAGAACTTTCGTGGCGGACTGGCAGGCCTGTTCGCCACGCACCCGCCGCTGCCCGCCCGGATCCGGGCGATCGAGCCGCAGTTCGACGGCAAGTTCGTTGAACCACCCGTGCAGGTGGACGTCAGTCGCGAAAGTTTCCGCACCGCGGGCTTCGGCCCGGCACAGGCGGAGCGGCTCCGCCAGGAACCACCGCCCACCCGGATCAATGTCGCCCCGGCCACCCTCACCCGCAGCGTGGGCCTGCCCACCCCGGCACACGTGGAGCACGCCCGTGCCCTGCTCGCCGAGCTTCCGGAGACGCTGTTGGCGGCGGCGCGTAGCCCCGCGAGCGCGGTTCCGCTCGTGTATGCCTTGCTCCTGGAGCCGGATGCGGCCGTTGCCGAACGCCAGCTCACCCTCGTGCGTCAAGGCGACCCGAGCCACGCGAGCGAAACCCATGAACTGGCTCCGCTCGCGCAGGCTCTGCCCGCCCGCCACCGGTTGCCGCTTTTGCAACTTGCCCTCGAGTCGCTCCGACCCGTGACCGGGGCCGACCTCGATCGTTTCCTGCGCGCGCTCGACGACCTCGTCCACGCGGACGCACGGGTGACGCCGTTCGAATTCGCGCTGCAGAAGCTCATGGTGCACCACCTGCGGCTCGCGCAGCGGCCCAGTACCGCAGGTGAACACATCCACTCGTTCACCGCCGTCGCCCAGGAGATCACCGTGGTGCTTTCCACCCTCGCCCACGCGGGGGCGCGCGATGCGACCGAGGCCGCGACGGCCTTTGCGGTTGGCGCAGGCCAGTTGCGGATGATGGAACCGCCGCCCGTTCTCCTGCCGCCGGCGCAAGCCACGCTCGAGGCGCTCGATACCGCGCTGGAGAAACTCGCCCACGCTTCCCTACCGATCAAGAAGCGCCTGATCGCCGCCGCCGGTCACGTCGTCGCGGCGGATGGCAGCATCGCCGAGACGGAGGTGGAGTTGCTGCGTGCGCTCTGCGCCGCCCTTGACTGCCCGATGCCCCCACTGGTCTAGTCCGCCGCTTCAGGTTTACAGTTAGATCCCACGTGCCTTGCCTCGGCCTCGAGGCGTCCTGACACCCTCTGGCTCCATCGCCGGCCCCTGTTCACCCGGCAGTCCGTCCACTCCCCCGTTACCCGTCCTCATCTCCATGGGTGGTATCCACTTTCTCGATCTCCTCGCCATCGCCCTCTACCTCGTTGTGGTGGTCTATCTCGGCAAACGCGCCTCCCATGGCAGCGGCAGCGAGGAAGGCTACTTCCTGGCCGGGCGCAAACTCGGCAAGGCTTACCAATTCTTCCTGAACTTCGGCAACGCGACCGACGCCAACGGCGCCGTCAGCACGGCCAGCCTGGTTTACCAGAAGGGGGTTTCAGGCGTCTGGCTCTCGCTGCAAACGCTCTTCATGAACCCGTACTACTGGTTCATGAACGCGTGGTTCCGGCGCGTACGCTTGGTGACGGTCGCGGACCTTTTCGAAGACCGGTTCGGCTCCCGCGCCCTCGCCCGGTTCTACGCCATCTTCCAGATCTTCGCGACAGTCATCGTCATCATCGGGTTCGGCAACCTCGTCGCCTACAAGGTCACGTCCTCGCTGCTGCTCAAACCCGAGGCCAAGTGGTCGATCGAGGAACGCGCGTCCGTGGAGGGTTATCAGGAACTGAAGCGGCTCGAGGCGGCCAACCCGCCCGGCTCGACGGTCTCCGACGCCGACGAACTGCGCCTGCTTCAGCTGCGCGAACTGAGCAAACGCGGCGAACTGCGCAGCAATATCTCCTACCTTGATAGCACGGCTGGGAAATGGAGCTACTACCTGATCTACACCGCCGTCGTCGGAGCCTACATCGTCATGGGCGGCTTGGCGGCCGCGGCCGTCAACGAGGCCTTCCAAGGCGTTCTCATCGTCATCTTCTCCTTCATGATGATCCCGTTTGGTCTTTCCGCGATCGGCGGATGGGACCAACTCGCGGAGAAGATACCGGAGGCAAACTTTAGGCTGCTGAGTGAGGGAGGCATCGGCGGCTGGGAGCTGTTTGGCATCTTCCTCATCAGCATCATCCAGATCCACGGAATCATCGGTAACATGAGCGTGGCCGGCTCGGCTCGCGACGAGTTCGCGGCCCGGTTCGGCGCCGTCTCCGGGACTTACGCCAAGCGCGTGATGATCATCATGTGGGCCTTCTGCGGCCTCATCGCCATCGCGATGTATCAGGGCACCCTGACCTTGTCCGATCCCGATTCCGCCTGGGGCACCATGGCGCTCATGCTGCTGAAGCCCGGTTTCCTCGGGCTGATGATGGCAGGCCTGCTCGCCGCCAACATGTCGACGATTGCCGCCCAGACGATGGCCGTCTCCGCCCTCTTCGTCCGCAACGTCTACCGTTACATCTTTCCGAATACAACCGAGCGCGGCCTGGTCGCCGCCGGTCGCTGGTCAATCGTTGTGATCCTGCTGGTGGGCGTGCTCGCGGCCGCCAACATGAACGACGTCTACTCGGTCGTGCAGCTGCTGCTGACCGTCAACGTGCCGTTCGGCGCGGCGGTCGTGCTGATCTTCTTCTGGCGCAAGCTCACCGCCTCCGCCGTCTGGTCCGCCGTCGTCATATCCGCGCTGCTCAACATCATCGTGCCGGGATTTGCGTCCATGTCCGACAGCATCGCGCGGCATCCCACGCTGACGCAGGAAGTCGACATGGGTGCGGGTCGCCGCGCCCCGGTTTATTTCGAGTCGGTGGTGCGTGAGGACCCGACCGATTTGAGCAGCCCGAGGATCGGCCGTGGTCGCTTCCACCTCGAACTGCTCGTTCTCAACACCGCCGGGCTCGACGTCACCCAGCTCTCACCGTCCGGCCGCAACGCCGCACGCATGATCTTCGACGGCATCTTCCCGTTTGTGGTGCTGATCCTCGTCAGTCTCTTCACGCGTCGGCCCGAGCAATCGCGCGT
>JAEWIY010000099.1 GCA_023386835.1 Verrucomicrobiota bacterium | reverse complement strand
GAACGCGTGAGGGGCCTTAACCGATCGCGCTGACAACAAACGACTCCGACGGCGCCGGAGTGTGGCAGGCCGCTGCGCGTCGGCCCAATCGCCAGCCTTTCCCCGATTTACCCACTAGGGCCATTTGGGTATGCTCTGCGCCAGTCCCCACCGTCGTTTTCCCCGAGCTTCGTCTTCCGTGGCCCGGTCGTGATTCCGGCGGCCACCCCGTTATCGCCAGCGATCTCGCTCCCGTCTCCGTCCGCTGCGGTTTGCGTCCCGGTTTGATCGGTGAAGCGACGTCCGCCGGCTCAGCGACAGGGCAGATCTCCTGACGCCTGCCTTCTCCTCCGCATGTCCACTTCCACCCCAATTCGCGATCACCTCATCCAAACCGCCAAGGATGGCCGGCTGGACGATTTCTCCACCCGCCAGCATGTGGCCGACGTGGTGGCGCGCGCCGTCGCCTCCACGCAGCCGATCGCCATCCATTTGCACGGCGGGTTGGTGAAAAAGGAAAGCGCGCACGGCACGGCCGAGCACCTGCTGCCGTTCTACGACGACGCCGGCGTATTCCCGATCTTCATCGTCTGGCGCACAGGATTGTTCGACGCCGTCAAAAACTTGAGCGAGGTCGCGGACAAGCCCGTCTTCAAGAAGCTGCTTGTGCGGTTGCTCAAGTTCTTCGTCGCGAAGCTGGGCCCCGCGGGCAAAGGGATCGCTTCGCCCGGCAACGCTCCCGACGACGCGGAGATCGAGGAGGAGCTCGCCAAACTGGAAGCCGGCGCAACGCCGTTTGCCGACGTGAACTTCGAGCTGGACGAGGCCGACCTGCAGACCTTCGAGGTGACGTTTCTCGAGCGCGAAGTGCAGACCGATCGCACGCTGAATGCCGAGTTCGACCGCGAGGTGGACCTCGCGCTGAGCGAGGCGCCGGTCGCCACGCCGCAGGCAGCGGTGCACTTGGATCGCGATGTGGCCGTTGAGGCGCGAGTGGAGGACGAAACGATGGGCAAGGGCCTGTTCTCCGGCACGCTGGTCGTCCACGTCGTGAAGATCGCTGCCCGCGTCACCCGGCGTTTCTACCGGAAATCCGACCACGGTTTGTATGCGACGATCGTGGAGGAGATCTGCCGCGAGTTGTTCCTCGACGCGATCGGCACCGCGGTTTGGGGCTTCATGAAGCAGGAGGCGGCGGACACGTTTGAAAACGTGGGCCAGGATCCCGCCCGCGGCGGATGGCTGCTCCTGCAGCTCTTGGATGAGAACTTTCGACGCCTGCAGTCCGTGGGGCGACCGTTGCCCTCGCTCTCGATCGTGGGGCACAGCGCAGGCTCCATCTACGCGTGCAAACTCCTTCTGCACCTCGCGCGCAGGCGCAGCCAGGCCGGTTCGGTCCTGCACCAGACACCGGTGACCATCGACCGCCTCGTCTTTCTCGCGCCGGCCTGCCGCCACGACCTGTTTGCCGCGGTCCTGCAGGAGCACGCCCGGCAACCGCTCTTCCAGCGCTTTCGGTTGTATTCACTCACCGATTCGCACGAGACCGGCTACTTCGAGGTGAAGGGCGTTTACCCGGCCTCGTTGCTGTACCTGGTATCGGGTCTGTTTGAGGACGAGCAGGGTGACGGCACCTGCGACCAACCCTTGGTCGGCATGCTGCGCTATTATCGCGAGAAACATCCGTATTCGAATCCCGAAGTCATCACGGTGGGAACCTTCCTGCGGAGCCAACCCGATCAGATCGTGCTCTCCGGCGAAGACCGCGGTGACGGGCTGCGCTGCGACAGCTACACGCACGGCGCTTTCGATGACACCCCGGGCACGATTCGCTCGTTCCTTCACTTTGTGCGCCACTGAACCATGTCACACCCTTGGCACTACGCGGTGGTGGTCGGCATCGACCAGTATCCGGAGCTGGATGGCGGCAAACGCAACCTGACCTGCCCGCTCGCCGACGCGATCGAAATGGCTGGCTGGCTGGGTGATCCCGATGGCGGCCAATTGCCGGCGGAGAACGTGCATCTCATCACCCGCGAGAGCCCGAAGCTCGACTCGCGCCGCCCGCCGGTGCCGCTCCAGGAGGAGATCTACCGGGCGATCCTCACGGTGGTGCGCGCGTTTCACGCCGCGAAGGACGAACTGCCGTTGGCCACGGAGCAGAAGAAGGCGTGGGAGCAAAGCCGCTTCTACTTCTACATCTCCGGCCATGGCATCGATGCGAGCGGCGACGACACCGTGGTGATCGCGGCCAACTCGAGCCACGACTACCTTGGCATGCACATTTCCACCCGCGGGCTGCTGAATACGCTGCGCAAGGACAGTGTCTTCGCCGAGATCGTGGTGATCGCGGATGCGTGCCGCGAGTTCGCCTACAGCGCGATCGCGCCACCGCCCTTCCTGATGGACCGCTACAAGGGTTTTAATTCGGAGCTCGGGTCGAAGGTGTTCTATGCCTCGGCCAGCCGCACGCGGAAGAAAGCCTACGAACCGCCGCCCGAGGCCGGGCTGACGCACAGCTTCTTCACGCATTCCTTGCTGCAGGGTCTGCGCGGCGGCGTGGTCGGCGGTGAGGTGACGTCGGAGAAATTGAGCGACTTTCTCTACAATGACGTGCCGGCGCTGACCAAACGGTTTCTCAACGTGTCGCAGAACCCGGAGATCTCCTTCGACCCCGGGATTGTATTCGTGCGTTCACCACAGCGCACCCACGAGGTGGTCGCCTCGACCAAGGAGGCCCGGCAATTCGCCGGCGTCAGCGCCCTCGATGCGATTGTCTATGCAGGCGGCGGAGTGAAGGAGCGGTTCGGGTTTGTGGTGGATCCGGACGGTTTTACGCATCGGGTGCAGTTGCCCGGCGGCAGTTATCTTATCGTCCCGCAGGGCGCCGACCCGCTCCACGCGGGCGAACGCCTCCAGTCGATCACCGTCCTCAGCCTGCCCGTTCATGTCGACCTCCCCTGATCCAGCCGCATCCGGCCGGCTTGTCGTCCACCCCTCGGCTGAGGCGGTGGGGATCAGCCGCCGACGCATCCTGATCATCGACAGCCACCTCGCGCTCGTGCAGTTCAGTTTTGGAAAGCTCGACTGCACGCTGCCCGCCGGGCTGTACCGTGTGCGGGTCGAATCCGATTATGATCCGTTTGAAGCGCCAGCGATCATCCTGCCTGGCCGAACGGTGGAACTCGAATACCCGGACACACCGGCTCATCTGCTGTGCTCGCCGGCTCCGGTGCCGGGCTCAACCAACGGTCATGCGGCACTCCGGGAGCCCTTGGCGGAGGTGATCGCCCGCCACGATTCAGGGGAACGTATTTACGTGATGGTGACAAGGGATGCGGCGGAGCGGTCTGTTCCAGCGCTATCCTGGGACGGCTGGTCCGTGCTGTTAAACGGCAAAAAGGGAGTACCGCTGGCGAACGCGGAAACGAAAATCGATCCGAACAATCGCTGGGCCATCGCCACGCTGCCCGGCTCCCCGGGCGGGCATGTGCTGCAATGGACCGACGCCGCCGCAGGTCTCGTGCGGCAATCGCTGTGGCTGCCGGCAGGCTGGGTGATGCTGGTGTTTTTCAGCGATCAGGGAGCTTCGGCGACGCCGATCCCACACAAGCTCAGCGTGCACCTCTGCCCGGTTGACCGCAACTTCGTGCACGACGAACGAGGAGGACAGATCGAGGCCGCGATGCGCTCACTGCGGGACGGCCGGTTGTATCTTCCGGAAGAGGAGGTCGAAGCGGAGCTGTTCGGGACGAAGTTTGAAGATCCGTGGCTCGGCATCGTGCTCGCCCATCTCGTTCTGCAGCGAAAAAAGAAGGAGCTTCCCGAAGCGGTGCTGGAGCATCTGGAGACGCTGGCGCCGGGGCACCCCGACGTGGCTGCCCTGCGCGCTCTGATCGGGGTCGGCGTTCGAGCGGCGGTGACGTGGCCGCCCATGATTCAACGCGGACTGGAAGCGTTGCGGGCCGCGGATTGGTCGAGCGAAGCCATCGCGAGTCGCACCCTGCCGGATACCATTCGCAGCCAAACGCTCGCGGGCACGTTCTGGACTCGATGGCCGGCCCCAACGCCCACGCGGCCACGCCGCCCTCGTTCCGCGCGGCCGAAGCAGAAGGGCATCTCAGCCGCGGTGGCCCTCACGGATTGGACGAAAAACCTGGACGAGATTGCGCGCTCCGCGATCGAGGAGGCGGAATCTTCAAAGCGCACGTCCGCGGCCCGCAGACCACACGGTCCAACCGAGGCGTTGGTATCGCAGGTAAAGAACTACCTCGAGCTCTACCAGAGCATCAACGGCCGACTGCCTGATGCGCAGGAGCTCGCGTGGGCGGGGCTGAAGGAGACCCAACTGACCCGGCTCCTGCGGCTCGGGCGCGCAGTTCGCCGCCGAAAAACCGCTGTGTCTGCGCCGGCAGCAAAACCAACCGAGATGCCAGCCGAGGAGAAAATCACTCCGTCAGCCACTCTGGCAGCCATGATTGGTACCGAACCAGTGACACACGAAGAACTGAAAACCAAGTTACGGGCGTACCTCCTCCAACTGGGCGCAAAAAAACGTCGTTCCTCACGGATGGACGAGCTGCTGAACAAAACCCTAGGCACAACACCTTTGAACAAGATGAACCTCGACGCGTTCCTGCGCCGCCAGGAATGGCGGACCGGCGATCACGCGTAGCAGCCGATGGAGCAGGCTCCGTCGTGACCAGTTCGATACACGGGTGTGACAGTCTTGAATTCGCCGCCTTCGCACGCGGCGGGGTGATCTCACTCGAGCTTTCGTCGGCGTTCGAGTTCAGCCGCACTGGGTGTGGACGCGGCTAACGAGCCGGTCTTCACCCCGCCCGCGCGCTCGTAGACGGCGTGGATCACGCCGGAAGGAGACGCTGATTGCTGCACGAGGCGCAGCGCACCGGGCTTCGCACCCGAGCCGAGCAGGCGTTTGCCCGAGCCCAGCACCACCGGGAAGATCAACAGTCGAAATTCGTCGATCAAATCCGCCGCGAGCAACGTCTGGATCAAGTTCCCGCTACCTTGGAGCAACAGGGCCGGACCGTCCGACGCCTTCAGTTTCCGCAGCGTCGCCACCACATCGGGGCCGAGGCTCTGGCTGTTGTTCCAGTCGAATGACGTCAGCGTCCGCGTGGCCACATGTTTGGTGGCGCGGTTGAACAGCCTCGCGATCTCGGCCTCGCCTGGATCGTAGCCCGGTGCGCCCGGCTCCGTTGAGATATACGGCCAATGCGCCGCGAAGATCTCGTAGGTCTTCCGACCCAGCACCAAATCGAACGGCTGGGCAAAAAGCTCGTCCATCACCCCTCCGAGCGCTTCGTCAAAATAGGGTGCGGTCCAGCCGCCGAACTTGAAACCGCCAACGGGATCCTCCTCCGGGCCACCTGGGGCCTGCAGGACGCCGTCGAGACTGATGAAGGTGGCAGCAATAAGTTTTCTCATGGCACAAAGAAGGTTGGCAGGCGGGTGGACGTGACCGTGGGCGTCGTTCTCGATGCGCTGCACGTCACCGAGGAGAAGCGGGGTCCGCGCTGTCGAGCGCAACCACCACGGTGAACAGGATCAGGATACCAAGAACGATGAGCATCACGCAAAAGGGCTTCCTACTTCCTCAATCGTCCCTTGGGCGTTGATGAAGTGATAGTCGACGAAGGGGAGTCGTCCGACCGGACACATTTGACGGAAGTTGCGCAGACCAAGTCGAACGCGGATGGAAGGCCTTGCTTGAAGCCGCCAACGACGCCATGATGCCGGCTGAGCCGAACCGCTTCACTTCGGTGGAGCGTTAGGCGCACCCGGCCCTGCTGACATGAACGTCCGCTTCACCCTCTTCTTGAGCGCGTGCATTGGCGCGCTTTACGCGGAGCACACTCCGCCGCCGCTCCCCACGTTGAATCTGAACACTCCCGAGTTGCAGGTCGACTGGCCCGGGTGGGCGAACCGCCCGAGTGACACTGGCTTCATCCCGAAGAATCCGCACTTATGCGCGTGCGGTCTCCAATCGTGTTGGTACGAGGCCATTGAACTCACGCGACCACCGGACCCCGTTCCGCTGCTCGCGGCCGGCTATCTGAACGCGACGCACGTCGAGGTTTGGCAGCTCGTGCGGGCGGTCGACACCGCCGTGGCGCCGGATCTCTGGAAGGACTCGAATCACCGCGGCATCGCGATCAGTGCCTCCACGACGCTCTCGGACGAAGCTGAAATCACACGCTGGTTTCAACTGCTCGCCGACACGCTCACCGCCGCCGATTCCTCGAAATTTCGGTTATACTATTTCGAAGGCGGCCTGCACGGCCGGGAAGACACCGTGACAAAGCTCCGCTTTGTGCCCGACCTCGTCATTACCTTCCACGGAGGCGAGCAGGTGCGGGTCGAAATCGATTTCGAGGCTCACAACGCCCTCCTCCACGTCGGCGAGGACTGGGGAGTCTACGACCTCGCCGGGCCCAGCCTGCACATTCTGCGCCAGGCGACGGACGCGGCGACGTCGGAACGTCCGTAGCAAAGGATTAAATACGCGAAACGCTCCCGCGCCTGGTCAGGCCGGTAACCGAACGGGAGCAACCCGCGGGCTGCTCCCGTTCGTTCTCCGATCAATCAACGTCATCGGGAATCAACGCGCTGCGGTCAGGCGGCTGCGCTCCTGACCCGGCAGGCACAAGCAGGAGGAGGAGATGCGCGTGTCCGCGTGGCGCCAGATCGTTTCGAATCGCTGGACGATCGGCGCGGCTTCGTCGTTTCGCTGCCGCGCGCGCAGGCTGGCCGCCAATCCGTAGAGCGACCAGCCGTTCTCCGGCTGGCGCCGCAGATCCTCACGGTACACGTCCTCCGCTTCGGCAAAGCGTCCGGCGTCCATCAGCGCTGCGCCGAGGGCATGCCGGACCGGCAGGAACCACGCCGGTGGTTCAAAATAGCGGAGCGCATCCTCCGCGGCGACGGCCCGGCGCAAGTGCTCCAGTCCGCCGTTTACATCGCCTTCGCGGTACCGGATCTCGCCTTCCACCATGGGCGTCACCACCTCGAGGATCGTAAGAGCCGGCACCGGGCCAATCGTCCATTGCTCCGGCACGAGCGGTGCCGCGGCTTCGTACTGACGCTGTTCGGCCCGGCCGGCCGCCGGATCGCCCTTGGCCGCCAGGGCGACCGCCCGCGCCGCGTGCCGCAGCGCCCGCGCAAACGGCAGGTGTTCCGGATGCTCCGGAGCGGCCAGCACCTCATCCCAGCGCCCGAAGCGAAGCAGCACCTCGTAAGGCATGGCGATGTACGCGTCGACCATCGGTGCGAAGTCCTTCACGAAGTCGTCCGGCAGGGACCGGACCATGCTCTGGATGTGCCGCACCGCCAATTCCGCCTGCCCGGTCATCATGGCGGCATAAGCGAGCATATGGTAGTTGTGCGCGTTATACACGTAGATCGGCCCCTGCGGGGGCCCGGCGATCGCGCGAAAGCGCTCGGCGGCGGCGATCGCCTTCTGGTTCGCCGTCACCGCCTCGTGCCAGCGGCCGTTGCGGATGTCGATGTGTGATGGCATGTGCACGTTGTGGGCGAGTCCCGGCTGCAGCTCTCGCAGCCGGTCGGCCGCCGCGACCGCGCGTTCAGGTTGCGGCGACGCCTCCAACGCATGGATGTAGAGGTGATTGGCAAACGGATGCGCCTCGTGGAGCGCGAGCACGGCGTCGAGGGTGGCCACGATTTCCTCCGTGCCGGGCTGAGGCTGGCCTTCCGGCGTCCAAAGGTCCCACGGGCGCAAGATCATCATGGCCTCGGCAAAAAGTGCGCCGACGTCAGGATCCTGTGGATACTGTCGCCAGACCTGCCGCAATGCGTCGGCATAGGCTTGGTCCAACGGACGCCGATCCTCGGGTTGAGGGTGTTCGTAGCGCCGGGCCAACGCGGTGATGAGCGCCTGTTCGACCTCAGTGCAGGCACGGGAAAACTCCTGCGCCTTTTGCAGGCGCCGCACGGCTTCCTCCGCCGCGTCGGGCGGGACCAGGGGAAGATTGATGTGAGGTCCGAGCGCGAGCGCGACGCCCCAATGCGCCATCGCGCACTCCGGATCGATCTCCGCCGCCTGCCGGAAGGAGCGCAACGCGGCGCCGTGGTTAAAGCCATAAAACCAGGCGAGCCCTTGGTCGAAGTAACGTTGGGCGTCCTGCTGACGAGTGGTGATCGGACGGGTATAGCTGCCAAGGCCGTCGTAAATTGGTTCGCGGCCGGGGCCGGTGAGCGGAACGAGCAACAGGAGCGCCGTCCCGAAGAGTGACTTCGTAAACGTAGTCATGGCGGGGTGGGGTTGAGAGCGGGACGCCACCGCCGGTGTGCGCGTCTCGCAGGGACGAGGGAGGATACTCCCGACTTCCCAACCCTGTCGAGCCACGTTCCTTGCCCGAACGGAACCGACTTCCCGCGAACGCCATCCGACACCCGAGCCGATCCGGCACCTCGGTGTTTAAGGGACGCCGGCCCCGGTCCAGTGTCAGTCAGCCCGCCGACGAACGCACACGATCGTCCGACCCCAAAACAGGTTCCGCGCCACGGTATCGATCTGAGCGCTACACGTGCTGAACAGACGCCGGCGAGCTCCACGCCGCGTCGCAGAGACACGAACGGGCCAACGTCAGCGCAACTCCACGCGGGCCAGCTTACTACCAGTGCTGCCCTTGTCGTTGGTCGCCACGACCCAGTACCAGCCGACGTCCGACGAGCGTGTCTTCTTGAGGAAGAGCTTGGGGCCATTCTCGCCGAGCAGTGGCAGACCGTCTTTGTACCATTGATACGTCACACGGCTGCGGCTGCTGACCTGAACGTCGAGCTTCGTCGACGAGCCCTTCTTCGTTTTCACGGATTTCGGCTGCTTGCGCACCTCCGGACCTTTGCCGCTCGAAACCGGTGAGAACACGCTGACCTCAGGCAGGAATGTCTGATCGGTGACCGCGTACCAGTGTGATCCATCCATGCCGATGTCGACGCGGCGGTAGAACTCGTCGGCGGGTTCGGAGAAACCGTTCACGGGAAAGTCGAGTGACGCGATGAACTGCGGGTCCTCGCTGTACCCATAGATCCACAGGTGAGCCCCATCCGCTGTCTTTCCAGAGATCTCAAAGGAGCACTCGAACCCTTGATGCAGGACCAGCCGCAAGCGAATGCGCTGCAGCGGCAGCAACACGTCGTTCACCTGCCCGTAACCATAGAGGGCTTCGTACTCCGCGGTCGTGGCGGTACGAGCCACCGGGCGACGCTTGGTATCGAAGACGGCGGTGAGTTTCAGGTAGTTCGCCTGGTCTGGTGCGTCGAGGTACTCGGGCAGCGGCCGATGATCGAAGCTGCCCGCGACGACGGTGACGCCTTCACCGGAGATCTCGACCAACGCCGCACGCACGGCAGCGCCAAAAAATGCGAATAGAACAACACCGATAGTGAAGCGGAGGGGTATCATCGCTTCAACTTAGCAGAATTCGTCAGTCCTCCGTATCAGACAGCGCCCTACACCCTGCATCGGGCAAGTGAGAGGTTCCAAACGAGAAAGCCGCTCTCAGGCAGAGAATCGCGCAAAACGCCGCCGCTGCTGACGCGTCATGGCCACTTTGCACTAGTCGCCGCACGCGCATCGTCGCCGGCGCCACGCAACTTGAGCAACGAAGCCGACGCCCATGCGTCGGCACGGTCCAGCGGCGTCGCCGCGAGCGACGGATCGTCTACGCTCTTCGGTCAATCCGCTCGCCGCGGCGGCATCGCACGGCGAGCAACTAGCGAGGCAGATGGCGTTCAGGTCAGTTCCCAACCGGGCCGATACTCGCCCCGGATGAGCGGTTCCGCCGCGGGCAGACCCGGCACGGTGAGCGTCTTCGGATCCCAGCCGATCGGCTGACGCAAACGCAGCGCGAGCACGCCCAAATGGGTGATCTCGGTCAGGTGTGCGGCCGTCGTGAAGTGGCTGCTGGCCGCCGGTCCGCCTTTGCAGGCATTGATCCAGTCGCGATGGTGACCTTTGGATCGGGTGATCAACTCGGGCGGCTTGGGCGCGGCTGCCCGCAAATCCGGCGGGAAAATGCGGGGCGCGCCCCCGGCGCCGTCACATTGGATCACGCCCTTCTCGCCGATGAAGAGCAGGCCACGATCGGCCAGTGGAAAACGCCCCAACGCCTCCGGCACGCGCGGCCGCGCACCGCCGTCGTGCCATGTCACCCGCAACGGCGGCTGCTCTCCGCGCGCGGGAAAATCGAAGTAGATCATGCTGCCATGCGGCGCGATCTCGTCGTCCATCACTCCAATGCCGTACGCCTCGACGCGAGACGGCGTCGGCAGGTCAAAGGCCCACGTGATCGCGTCGAGATCATGACAGCCGAAGTCGCCCATGCCGGCGGACCCAAACGCCCAGAAGTCACGCCAGCGCACGGGAAAGTAGGCCGGATGAAAGGGGCGGGACGGTCGTGGCCCGAGCCACAGATCCCAATTCAGCCCGGCCGGCACCGGCAGCGTGTCCCGGGGAGCCGACGTCAGGGTCGGATTCCAGCGCGGCGCGGGTACCCAGGCAAAAGCTTCGCGGACTGCTCCGATCGTGCCCGCCCGAAGATGCTCCACCGTTTCGCGGATGCCGTCCTTGGAATGGCCGATGTTGCCCATTTGCGTGGCGACCCCGGTCTCCTGCGCGACTCGCGTCACCTCCCGGAGCTCCCACAGGTTATGCGTCAGCGGCTTCTCGCAGTAGACGTGTTTGCCGGCCCGCATCGCATGGATGGACTGGTAAGCGTGGTGGTGATCGGGTGAGGCGATCAGCACCGCATCGATCGCCGACTCGCGTTCGAGCATCTCGCGAAAATCCTCGAACGCGCCGCAACGCTGCGGCCGCCCCTGGGCGGCAGAGTGCTCCTCGATCAGCGCCTTCGTCGGCGCCCGCCCACCCTCGCCACCGTAGTAAAACTCCTCCAGGCTGAACCGCTCGGCCGGGTCGGCGATCGCGACCACCTGCACGTCGTCAAACTGCAGCAGTTGCCGGAGGTTGACGATGCCCTGCCCGCCCACGCCGATCATCGCGACGTTCACCCGCTCGCTCGGCGGGACAAACTTCGGGCCGCCCAGGATGTGACGCGGCAGTATGGTGAACGTGGTGACGGCTCCGGCCGCAGTTTTCAGGAACTGCCGGCGGGTTGAGGGTGTAACTTTCATGGGGGAGCGGGGCGCAGCCATGTTTCCGTTTGCCTGCAACCAGCGCAAACCCGATCACGCGGCGCACAGGGCATTCAACGAATCGAAGGATCCGCCGCTGGCCAACGGGCGCAGCCCGGCTCAACGTGCCGCATGCTTCGTCCCCTCGCCCGCTGGTCCGCGGTGCTGCTTGCCGGCGTTTCCGCCTCCTTCACGTCCGCCGCCGAGCAGCCCAACCTCATTTTCATCCTCGCTGACGATCTCGGCTACGGCGAGCTCGGGTGTTATGGACAGACGTTGATCGCCACCCCGGAGTTGGACCGGATGGCCGAGGAGGGCATGCGCTTCACGCAGTTCTACGCGGGCAGCACGGTCTGCGCGCCCTCCCGCAGCGTGCTGATGACAGGGCAACACACCGGCCACACGCGCGTGCGCGGCAACGCGGGCGGGCGCCACGGCGCCCAGACCCTGCAGTCCGATGACGTCACGATTGCACGGGTTCTGCAACAACGCGGCTACCGCACCGGGCTGGTGGGCAAGTGGGGCCTCGGGTTGCTCGATGAACCTGGCGAGCCGCGGAGCCAGGGATTCGATGCCTATTTTGGCTACCTCCACCAGGCCCACGCCCACAACCACTTCCCCGATCATCTCTGGCGCGACGGCGAGCGGGTCGCCTTGCAGAACGACCTCGTGCAGGTCGGCCCGGTGGAAGGCGTGGGTTATGCGACGCGTCCGGTCCAGTATTCGGGCGACCTCTTTGCGGAGGAGGCTCTGGAGTTCGTCCGCGCCAACCGTGCGCAACCGTTTTTCCTCTATCTGTCCGTCATTACTCCGCACGCCAACAACGAGCGGTCGAAGGAGCTGGGCAACGGTCATGAAGTTCCCGAATTCGGACGGTACGCCGACCGGCCCTGGCCTGACACCACCAAGGGCCACGCCGCCATGATCACGCGGCTCGATGCACAGATCGGACGACTGTTCGACGAGCTACAGCGGCTGGGGCTCGATCAGCGTACGCTGGTCATCTTCACCAGCGACAATGGCCCGCACAAGGAAGGAGGGCCGGAATATGATCCGAGGTTCTTCACCGCCAGCGGACCCTTTCGCGGCCTGAAACGCTCCCTGACCGACGGCGGCCTGCGCGTGCCGTTGCTGGCGCGCTGGCCCGGCCAGATCCCGGCCGCCGCTGTGTCACCACACGTCGGATACTTCGGGGATTTTTTTGCCACCTTCGCCGAACTGGCCGGTGCGCCGCTGCCGCCGGACCGGGACAGCCTGAGCCTCGTGCCCACGCTGCTCGGGCGGGACGGGCAGGCCGTTCACGAATACCTGTACTGGGAGTTTTATGAGGGCGGCGCGAGCCAGGCCGTGCTGCTGCACGGTCGCTGGAAAGGGCTGCGGCTCTCCGACGGTGACGACGTCATCCTGTATGATCTGCAGAACGACATCGGCGAAACAACCGATGTGGCCCCGGCGCATCCGGAGCTCGTTGCGCGGATCCGCGAAATCATGCGGACAGCCCACGTGAGCAACGAGCACTGGGCCCTCACGCCGCCGGCGAAACGCTGAAACCCGCGGCGCAAGGGAGCGCGATGGTCTGCTACTGCGGCACGAGCGTGAACGCATCCATCGAGAGGTACGCGTACTCGGTCGAAGTGCCGGTCGAGGTCACGCGCACCGTGTGATTGCCGGACTCCGTCCAAGTGACCTGGCCCAGCGTGATCTCCTTGAATTCGGCCGCCGCCTGGTACTGCTCAATCTCGCTCCCTATCGCGACCCCATCCAAGGCGACCGTCCCGCGGCCACGATCCCACGTGGCCTTGTAGCGGTACTTCACGGTGTACGTCCCGGCCGGCACGTTCGGCAGCGTCAGCGTAATGGATTGTCCAAGACTGGCCGGCAGGAATTTCAACCAGTTGCCTCCGGCCGCCTTTGAGTCGCGGTGAATCTCGATCGTGCCACCCTCGAGGCTCCGGCTCAGCGTCTCCGCCTGGAATACGATCGGATCGGCGGGAGGAGGAGGCGGGGGTGGCGGCGGCGGGGTGGTATCGCCTTGCGGCTCCAGGATGAAGGCGTCCATCGACAGGTACGCGTACCCGGTGGAGCTTCCCGTCGCCGTGAGGCGCACCGTGTGGTTGCCGGCCGAAGCCCATGCCACCACGCCAAGGTTAACCTCCTTGAACTCGGCCGCGGCCTGGTACTGCTCGATGTCGCCACCAAACTGCACGCCGTCCACCGCCACCGTGCCACGTCCACGATCCCACGTCGCCTTGTAGCGGTACTTCAGCACGTAGGTGCCGGCCGGCACATTCGGCAGGGTCAACGTAATGGATTGTCCAATACTGGCGGGCAGGAACTTCAGCCAGTTGCCGGCGCTCGCCTTCGAGTCCTTATGGATTTCAACCGTGCCGCCTTCCAGGCTCCGGCTCAACAGCTCGGCCTGAAACACGATCGGATCCGCCGGGGGCGGGGGCGGTGGAGGAGGTGGTGGCGGCGGGGGCGGTTCGCTCGTCTGGGGTACGAGGGTGAACGCATCCATGGAAAGGTACGTGTAGGCGGTTGAGCTGCCCGTTGCGGTCAGTCGCACGGTGTGATGGCCCGCTGAAGCCCAGGTAACCGTGCCAAGAGTGAGCTCCTTGAACGCCGCCGTCGCCTGGTACTGCTCGATCTCGCTGCCAATCGGCGTGCCGTCGACGGCGACCGAGCCGCGCCCGCGATCCACCGTGGCCTTGTAGTGGTACTTCAAAACGTACGTCCCGGCCGGCACGTTGGGCAGCGTCAAGGTGATGGACTGTCCAAAACTCGCGGGCAGGAACTTCAGCCAGAAACCACCACTGGCTTTCGAGTCCTTGTGCACCTCCGTGGTGCCACCGGTGATGGTGTAGGCGAGCGACTCGGCTTCGAACTTGATCGGATCCGCCGCCGGCGGAGGCGGCGAGAGCTCCGGCACCAACACGATTGAGTCGATCGAGGCGGCTTTGTAACTCGTGCCGCTGCTGGTCGCCGTCACGCGGACCACATGAGAGCCCGCCGTGTTGAACGAGACGGTGCCGAGCGCCACTTCGAACGAGTGGGCGTTGGCCGCGTACTGGTCGATCTCCCCACCCAGGGCCAGACCATCGATGCTGACGGTGGAGCGCCCGCGGTTCGGGTGGGCGCGATAGCGAAACTTCACTGCATACGTCCCGGCTGGCACGGACGGGAGCGTGAGCTCAATCGATTGCCCGAAAGAGGTGGGATCAAACCGGATGAATTCACCCGCGCTGGCCTGCACCTCCAGACCCGCGACGCGGGCGCCGCCGTTCAGTTTGTACGCAAGGGACTCCGCTTCGAAATTCAGGGCGGAATCGACCTCGGCGTACTGCAGCACGTATCGGTGCCCGAGCTCGTAGAGCGACGGCGTATCGAAGTGCAGGGTGTCGCCGATGTGGTTGAGATTCTCTGAGGTCGCGAACCCGGCGAGCGGGATGTGCTGCGGAATCTGCGCCAAGGTCGGATTGATGGTGGCATGGGTGGCCCGCCAGCGGCCAAGCTCACCGGCGACGACCGGCACGAACGGCGCATTGAGATCCTGCCGCAGTTGTCCGATCAACGTGCTGAACTTCTGCAGGTACGTGGACGCGCCGGACGTCGTGGCATCGGCCTCGCCTTGGTGCCAGAGGATGCCCGCGAGGGTCCCATGGGCCATCGCCGTCTGGGTTCGGGTGACGGCGTTGTTGTAAAGCGCCGAGCCGGGCGCCCATTCGTTGATGCTCGTGGCCCCGACGGCCGCCGGGATCAGACCGATCACCACGTTCGGATCGGCCGTGACGAGGTCGCGGGCAAACTGGGAGGCGAGGCCCACGCCGGCATTGGCTCGATCCCAGTGCAAGGGATCCTTCGCCAGCTCCCAGCCGAGGTTCTCATTCAGTTTCCAGATCCGGGGGTGGGTGACAGTATCCTGCGCTGTCACCGGGCCGCGACCGGACATGTTGGATTGCCCCACCAACAGGAAGAGCTGCATCTGCGTGGGCGGCGTTTGGGCCGGAAGAAGTGGGCCGAAGGTGACGATCGCGAGAGCCACCAGCCGACCGAGAAAACGCGGGCGCAGAAGCATGGGAAAAGAAAAGGGAGGGGCGCAGACGGCGGGTTCGTCCGCCGAAGGTGCACAACTCCAACGAGAGCTGCGCAGGAGGAGCGCCGCTCTGACCGAAGCTCCCCCGCCCCGTTCCCCCGGAGGCACCGGACTGCCTCGATCACCAATGACGAGGAGGCCCTTTCAGCCGCACCACGACACGGCACTCAGACAACGACCTACCCCTTGCTCTGCGCGACCGGCGCCCAGGCGGTGAACATGCGCCCCCGCTCGCCAGCCGAGTGCGCTCAATTGTATCGGCGCATCACTGCCAGCGGTGACTTCTCGGAATACGGAATGCCACCCGTCGGATCCGGGTAACCGACGCCAATCAACATGATCGGCCGCTCCCAGGCACGCAGGCCGAGCGCCCGCTCCATCGCCAGCTCCCGCACCTCCACGTCGGGCCAGTTGAGCGGGCACGACGCCAGCCCGAGCGTCACGAGCGCCAGCATGAGGGACATCGAAGCGAGCGCACCGTCGATGTAGATCACGTGTCGGTCACGCTCGTCGAAGTACGCGTTCAGCTTGCCCACGACCACGATGACCATCGGCAGGTTGTCCGCAAAACCGGCGGTGCCTGCCGGGATCCGGGCAACCGTGCGCCGGAGTTCCGGATCGTCGAGCACACGAAACTTAAAGGGCTGGCGATTACACGCGCTCGGCGCCTGCAGTGCGGCTACAATCGCTTGATCGACCAACTCCCGCGGCACCGGGCGATCCAGAAACCAACGCGTGGAGCGGCGACGACGAAACAACTCGTGCAGCTGTTCGAACGAAACAGGACACGGCTGGCTCTCCAGCGTGGCCCGGCTATACGGCGCCGACGACGGCTCACACGTCGGCAACGGATGCAGCGTGCGAAACTCCTGGCGGGCCTGGTCGACCGTCGGATCCTCGCCCACCGCATCAAAGTATTGGGTGAGCACGTCGCCAAACCACTTCAGCTCGAGCACGCGGGCATCGTTGGTGCGATCGGACTCCAGCACCTTGCGATATGCGGCCACCGTTTCGCCGATGTAGTCTCGCGCAAAAACCGAGCGACGCGGGCGCATGATCAGCGCCTTTTCGAGGCGGTGGATATTCCGCCGCAGCGTGAACCGGACCGGGTCAACACCCGCCGCGACCAGATGCTCCTTCTTGCCGGCAAACGCGGCGCGTTGCTCGCGCCGGAAGCTGCGCACCAGAAACGTGTAGTACACCAGCGCCGCCCAACCCCGGGCGGGCGCGCGGCGCAGGAATGCGCCCGCCAGACGCAGGCGAAACGTGGTCGTCCAGCGCGACATCACGAACCCGCAACCCCGGCGCCGGCTCGGATCGTGTCCTCCACCTCGCGCCACATCCGATGCGTGCGCTCCTTCAGGGCTGCCGCCGCAGTCTGGATGCGTTGACGCCAGGACTGCCGATGCTCGCGATCGGCCAGCGTATCCAGCCGGTTGTCGAGTTGCGCAAAGTCGCCCAGCTCCGACAGCAGGAGTTCAGCACAGTCGAAGGAACGGAAGAGCTCCGGGTACTTGTGCGACCAACCGGCACCCAGGCACGGGACGCCTTGGGACAGCGCACCCACCAAGGCATGAAATCGGGAGCCGATCACAAAGTCGGCCCGGCCGAGAATGCCCTTCAGCACGCGCGGATCGGAATGTTCGAGCACTGGCAGCGTCTCACCCGTGCTGGCGAGCGCTTCGATCACCCGCCGGTCCTCCTGCGCATCATGCAGCACGAACACGGGATTCAGCCCCCGTTGCCGCAAGCCCGTCACGGCGCGCCGCAGCAGCGCAAGGTAGGGCTCCGCCTGGCCGGATTTATCGAGCATCCGGAAGTTCGGCACCAAGGCGCAGAAACGTTCGGGCAAATCGACGTCGCCAGGCAGCTCCGGTGTCACTGCGACCGTGAAATCCGGATACAGCCGCAGCTTGTCGGGGCCACAGAGCGGCTCGGCCAACTGCTGGGAAACCGAATCGCGGACGTAAACCAGCTTGGCGCGGGCAAAGAGTTGCCGGGCCGCGGCCGCGACCTCGGGTTGGCCGAACGGACCTAAAGCCTGGGGCAGCAGGATCAGCTGCTGCCGCCGCCGCTCGGGCGAGTTCATCTTGTTCAACAGCGTCAGCGCGGCTTGCGGCCCCCACTGGTCGGAAAACGCAAATCCTGAAGCGTCGAGCACCACGTCAACTTCGCTGGCGTGAACGATGCCGGCGAGGTTGGTCAACCAAGCCGGGGCGATTTTTGCCATCAAACGGGCTCGCACCCCCTTTTCGGGCCAGGTCGTGAAAAATCCGTAGCGGGAACGTGCCTCAAACTTGCCGAAGGTATACGTCGGGGGGACGACAAGCCGAACGCCCGGAAACGTCCGGTGCAGCCGCTGCGCGATGGCAACGGCCATCAACTCGGCGCCGCGGTTGTGGGTGCCGGTCCCGTGAATCTCAATCGTCAGGCGCCTCCGCTCACCGGTGGGGCGGGACAGCCGGCGGAGAACACGCCGGCCCGCGGTGGAAGGAGCAGCAGTGGTGGTCATGTTTGGTCAGCAGTGACGGGACGCCCGGTCGAAGCCGGGGCGGGTTGCGATGCAGTGACAATGGCCTCGGTCACCGGTGCAGCTCGAACCGCCGCGGGAGCGGCGGAGCGGCGCTGCCGCGCGTCCTTGACGAGCCGCCACGCCTGTCGGAGCAGGGCGCGGCTGTCCGCCTGCAGACTGAGGGCACCGAGGTAAACGAGGGCGAAGATCCCGAAGCTGACGGCGAGATCGAAAATCGGGAGGGAGGGAACCCAGCCCTGCGTGCGGACGCCCAGGGTCACGAGGACGGCGAGCAGCGTTCCCAGCATGGGCGAGAGGATCGGCCCAAAAAAATCGCGAACCTGGAGAGGCGTGCCGCGGAAGGAAAAATGATGCATCGGGTACACGAGCAGCGTCGAGGTCAGCGCGTAGGAAACGGCGACCCCTGTAGCGCCCCAACGGATACCAACCAGAAAGCCCGCGCAGGTCACGATGGCGTTCATCACCCCTTGCTCGAGGTGCCGCCGGCCCAGTCCGAGGCTCATCAACACGGTGCCGCGAAAACTGGCGGGGGTCTGGAAGAATGCGGCGAAGGCCAGGATCGAGAAGAGCCCGGCCACGGGCAGCCAGCGCTCGCCCAGTGCGACGCGAATCATCGGCTCGGCCGCGACGTAGAAGAAGCCCACCAGCGGCATTGAGGTGACGGCCAGCACGCCGATCACGAGCCGGTAGTACTGGCGAAACTCCACCGGATGTTTTTGCAGGCGACTCAGCGCGGGAAACGCCACCGAGTTGATCGGACCACGCAGGTTCGTGATCGGAAACATCAACAGGTTGTACGCGCGGCTGTAGAGACCGAGCGCGTCGGCGCCCGCAAATTTGCCGATCAGGATGTTGTCGAGGTTGCGGGCGAAGTAGTTGACGAAGTCGAACGCGGTGAGGTTCAGCCCATAGCGCAACATGGACCTCACTCCGGTGCCGCGACGCGGGCGGCCCGGCCGCCAGCCCGACAAGGAGTTGAGCAGAACGGTCGTGAGGATGCCGCCACTGAGCGTGCCAACCACAAGCGCCCAGTAGCTCCACCCCTGCAAGGCGAGCACCGCACTGATGACAAAGGTCGCCAGGGCGCCGGAGAGCGTGGCGATGGCCGAACGGCCGAACCGCATCTCCCGGATCAGCAGCGCGCCTTGTTGCGTGCTGAAGCTGCCGATGAGGAACGAGAACGACAGGGCCACCGTCACCCACGTGAGTTCCGGCCGACCGTAGAACCACGCCACCAGCGGCGCCGAGGCGGCTACGATCGCGGTGAGCGTCGCGCCAGCGAGCACGTTGATCCAGTACAACGTGCTCAGCTGCTCCTTTGTCAGAGCCTGCCGTTGGATGGTCGACGACGACAGCCCGAGGTCGCGAAACAGCCGCGCGAACAGCGTCACCGCCAGGACCATGCTAATGACACCGAACTCTTCCGGATGAAGGATTCGCGCCAGCGTGACCGTGGAGAGGAAATGGATCGCAACATTGGCCGCCTGCGCGACCGCCGTGATGCTGCCGCCACGGACGGACTTGCGCTTGAGCTGCGCCATATCCGGGCGGGACGATGGGCTGCCAGAATCAGCGCGCACGAGAAGAAGAGGCGAGGCTTTCGGAGGAGGACGAGGCGGCCGGCGGGAGGACGGGAGCGGGCGCGGCAGCGGAACGACCGCGTTGGCGCCACAGGCGGCCCAAGGCCAGACAGGGACGCATCGCACCCGGTGCCCAACGCGCGGCTGAGTAAAACCACCGGCGCGCCTCGCTCAGATACGGGCGACCCAATGTCAGGCTGGCCGCAAACAAGTCCCGGCGTCGCTCGGACAAGGTCAGCGACAAGGCCTCCTCGGCCTTCTTGCGCAGGTGCGCCCGACCCTGCGCCGGTCCGAAGGCCTGCACAATCCGGACATCCGCGCGCAGCCGGTAGTAGCTGCACGCCGCCCGGTCCGTGGAAATCGATTCACCCACGGCCTTGCGGTAAAAGAAGACCTCGCGCGGATTGTAGCTCCAGGTGTGGCCATGGAGCACCCGGGAGAACAGTTCGGTGTCGTGCCGACGCACCTGACTGACATCGAAGCCGCCCACCTCGAGAAAACGGTCGCGCGACAGGATCATGCCCGAAGTCGGCCAACCCGGGTTTGGTCCGAGAAACGCCCGATAGAAGTCCGCCCCGGACAACCCGGCGCCCGGCTCTGACAACGCCGGTCGGTGGTGGTAGAGTCCAGCGTCACCCCAGTGCTCGACGAAATGACCAAAGTACGCCACGTCGCGGGTGCCTTCCAGCAGCCGGGCCGCGAGCCGCAGGTGATCCGGAATCCACCAATCGTCTGCGTCGAGGAAGGCGATCCAGGGATGGCGCGCGAGTTCAGCGCCGCGATTGCGCGCCGCCCCGGCATTGCGAAACTGCGTCAGCTCAACGCGGGGCCGGAGCGGGTGCGCCGCCGCGAGGGCCGCCGAGTCATCGCTCGAGGCATCGACGAGCACGATGACGTCGTCGACGGGCAGCGACTGCGCGGCAACGCTATCCAGTGCCGCGGTGATCCACCGCGCGTTGTTGTGACAGGGAATGATCGCACTGACCTTCATCGGTGACTGCGGCCTGTCTCGCGGAGCACATATCGCTCCAGTGAGGCGATCGTGGGGTACGCGTGCGCAGGCCGAAGACGAACGCTCAAGCGCAAGCGTCCTCCCCCGCAACGGCAAACTGCGCCCCGGCTGGTGCGCCTACGCGCTCCCCTTCCAGCCTCAGGCGAGGCGTCGGCCAGGCAGCGCGACACACAAAATTGAGCACCAGTTGAGAGGAAGGACGTGACACCATGGGAGGGCCGAAAAGGCGGGAGCCGCGGGAGAGCGGCCGGCCCGCAGACACGAGAATTTCCCGGCAGTTGCGAGCACATCCAAGTCGCTGGCCTTCCCGGGGTTTCCCCGGCCCGCTCTGGTTAGAAACGGCCCGCCGGTGTGGGGGGAAAATGACTACGCGACTGGCGCGAAACTCTTCGGAACCAAGCCGGCGCGGACACGTCCGTTTGAATCGCGCGACCGTCTACAGGTTGAACGTCTGCTCGTGCCCGCGACTGCATCGTTCGTCCGGCCGGAAAGTCGCGCCACGCCACTCTTAGCGAACAGGCAATGCAGCGACCGTATGCTCGAAAGACCGCCCGCGGGCCCTAGTGTGCTCACCGAAACTCATCCTCCCGGTTCTCCCTCCCGAACGCGAGCTGAGCCACGCGCGCTGATCGCTTGCCACACCTTCGGCGTTCCCTCGGAAGTTTGGATACAGCGACAGATCGCGACGTTCAGCCGCTGCGAGCGGCACGTTCTGGCTTGGGACGCCGTGCCCGGTGCCATGGCGGTATCCGGCGTTCCGCTGGAGAACCTCGGCTTGGATTTCGACGCTCCGGAAAAGGGCTGGCAGCGCTGGTGGCGGCGTTTGCGGCTGCTCCCGAGCGGCAACTTCTGCGGTGCCATCGGAGCGGAGCGGCAGCAACTCGACGCTGTGGTGCGCCGGGTGCGCCCGGACGTGATCCTTTGCCACTTTGGCTTGGTCGCATTGCGGCTGCTCCCCACCGCGCTGGCGCAGGGCGTGCCGCTGGTCGCGCATTTTCACGGCAACGACATTTCGTCCTCGCTGCGCAATCACCGGTACTACCGGTGGAGCTTGAAGCGCTGCGTGCACCAATTTGCCGGCACGGTGGTGGTCGGCTCCCATCAACGGCGCGTGTTGCAAAGCTTTGGCGTGCCGGATCAGAAGATCGCACTCATTCCGTGCGGCGCACCCGTGGAGCTCTTTACGCCGAAGCGGGCGTACGCGACCGACCGCTGCCGCTTCATCGCCGTTTCCCGACTCGTGGCGTGGAAAGGCGTCGACTACACGTTGCGCGCCTTTGCGGCGGCGCGGCAGCAACGGCCCGAAGTGGAACTGCACATTGTCGGCGGCGGCCAGGACGAACGTCGCCTGCGAGCGCTCGCAACCGAGCTCAAGCTGCACGACGCGGTCCTGTTCCACGGTGAAAAAAATTCAGAGGAGGTGCGCACGCTGCTCACCGCGTGCGACGTCTTCGTGCAACACTCGCTCGATCACAGCAGCGGCTGGACGGAGGGTTTCGGCGTTTCAATCGCGGAGGCGTCCGCGTGTGGTTTGCCCGTGGTCGTGACGGATTCCGGTGGCATTGTTGATCAAGTCACTCACGGCGAAAACGGATTGATCACGCCGCAACGCTCCGTGGAGGCGCTGACGACGGCGATGCTGCAGCTCTGCGACGACCTCGCGCTGCGCCAACGGCTCGGCCAAGCGGGTCGGGAGCGGGTGGCTCAACACTTTGATTCGACGACCCAGGCCCGGAAGCTCGAAGACTGCCTGCTCGCCGTGACGCGCAGCACTGCGACCACGGGTCAGCGCGGATCGCGGTAACAGCTTCGCCTCGCGGCGCGCCGGCGCGCAGATTCGGGGCAGTGTTTGGCGTGATGAAGCCCATCACATTCTCTGCGGAAATTTTTTTACCGTCAGAAGGTAGAATTCGGAAAATGAACGAGTTGGGCTTGAACCCGTGCCTGATTGGACGAACAGCTTACACGTGCGCTTGAGTGTCGGGTCCGCCTAGCGGTCCCGAGCAACTAAGAAATGCATGGCCGGTCGCTTAGGGGTAGGCGGCCGGCCAATCTTTTTGGTGAGGTTCGTATCGCCGGGGGCGGTACAACAAAGCGAGGACCGACCGGGCTTCCGCTTGAACTTCCGGCCCGCGCTCCCTACGCTCCGACCATCCCCGGGCGTCGTTGGGCTGAACGACGCCCTTCCTTAGCAACGGTCCGCGTTCCCCATGGTTCCAATATCCTCCGATCCTGTGCGGCTGTTCTCCCGCCGCACCTTCATCAAAGCTGGCGCCGCGCTCAGCGCGCTGCCTCTGCTCGGCCAAACCGGCACACCCTTGAGCGGTGGTTCCGATCGCTTGAAAGTCGGTGTGATCGGCTGCGGCGGCCGCGGCATCGGCGCGATGCGCAACTGCATCGATGCCGATCCCTCCGTGCAGCTGTACGCCTTGGGTGATCTGTTTCCCGATCGCGTCGACGCCGCCTACAAGGCTCTGACGGACGGCGACAACCGGAACCCCGCGTTGCCCAAGGAGCGCTTCGACCTCTCGCGTGAGCGCTGCTTCAGCGGGTTCGACGCTTTTCAATCCGTCATCCGCTCGGGTGTGGATCTGGTGATTCTGGCCGCCCCGCCCCACTTCCGGCCGCAACACCTCGAAGCGGCCGTGCAACAGGGCGTGCACGTGTTCGCCGAAAAACCGGTCGCCGTCGACGCGGTCGGCGCGCGCAAGGTGATCCAGATCGGCGAGCTGGCCGAGCAGAAGCGCCTGGCGATCGTCGCCGGCACGCAACGGCGTCACGCCGCGAACTACCTGGAGACGATGGCCCGCATTGCCGATGGTGCGATTGGCGAAATCGCCAGCGGCCAATGCTACTGGTTGCAGGAAGGCCTGTGGCATCGCGGCCGCGAAGCGAACTGGTCCGAGATGGAGTACCAGGTGCGGAACTGGCTCTATTTCACCTGGCTGAGCGGCGATCACATCGTCGAACAGCACGTGCACAACATCGACGTGATCAACTGGGCCCTGGGAGGACCACCGTTGAAGGCGCTCGGCATGGGTGGACGGCAATCCCGCACCGATCCCAAATACGGCGACGCGTGGGACCATTTCTCCGTCGAGTTTGAATACGCCAACGGTGTACGCG
>JAEWIY010000084.1 GCA_023386835.1 Verrucomicrobiota bacterium | reverse complement strand
CGGCGGCGCGGGGCCCGCCGGATTCGGCGGGCGCTGCGTAAACATGTTTTGACGGCGGGCGCGGTTCGCCGAATGTCGCATCCCGATGGTCCACGCGCTGCGCCGTTTGCCGCCATCCTGGCGAGCCGGAGTCCTGGCACTATCCGTCTTCATGATGGTGGTGCCGGGCGCCTCGTTGCGCGCGGCCAGCACCGTTGAGCTGAAGAGCGGTGCGCGGATCGTCGGCGACGTGCTGATCGAGAAGGCGGACCGCTTGATCGTGGATCTTGGATACACGGTTCTCGAGGTCCCGCGGGAGGAGATCGTGCGCGTGCAGGCCGAAGAAACCGAAGCCGAAACCGCGACGGCGGGCACGTCGCCGGACCTGTACCGCACCGCGGCAAACCAGCCGATCCTGCCGGTCAACCAGAATGTGGACCGTGTCGGTGAAGCCGTGGTGCAGATTCGCACACCGGTCGGCCTCGGCTCCGGGTTTATCATTCACCCGGCGGGCTATGTGGTGACGAACCAGCATGTCATTTCCGGTGAATACGAGATCAGCGTGACGCAGTTTCGCCGCGGCAGTGCGGGACTCGAACGGGAGACGTTCGATCGCGTGCGTATCGTTGCGTTGGATGCGCGGCTCGACCTGGCGTTGCTGAAGATCGAGGTTTCCGATGAGCGTGTGTTCCCCACGGTGCCGATCGGCGATTCCCACGGGTTGGGCGAGGGCCAGCCCGTCTTCGCGATCGGCAGTCCGCTCGGCCTCGAACGGACCGTCTCCCAGGGCATCATCAGCGTGCGCAATCGCGCGCTCGGCGGCCTGCTTTACCTGCAAACGACCACCCAGCTTAACCCGGGCAACTCGGGTGGCCCGCTGTTCAATCTGCGAGGCGAGGTCGTGGGCATCAACAACATGAAGCCGATGATGATGGGAATCGAGGGGCTCAACTTCGCCATTCCGACGTCGACCTTAAAAACCTTTCTCCAGAACCGCGACGCGTACGCGTTCGATCCGCGAAACCCCAATGCCGGGTTCCGCTATCTTCAGCCTTCCTCCAGCAGCCCCCAGCCGGAGAGTGCCCCGACGCCCGCCCGGTAAACCAAGCGCCTACGTCGTCTGCCCTGCTTGTTTTTTCCTGTCCGAATCATCCCTCCTATCGTGATCAAGCCCCTCCTCACCGTGTTTGCAGCCGCGTGCGCGGCCGCTGCCTCGCTCAGCGCGGCTGTGCCGCTCCAACGCCTTGTCCCGGCGGATGCCGTGCTCGTCGTCGATTTCGACAATGTGCCGCGGGTCCGCGAAAACTTCGCCAACGGCCCATTCGCCCGCGCATGGGCCGATGAGGAGATCCAGCGGTGGTTGGCTCCCTTGCGCGAGCAAGGTGCCTGGGCCGAGTTTAATGAGACCGCCCGTGCGGAGACCGGATTCACCCCGGCCGAAGTCATGGAGTGGATTGAGGGCAGCGCGTTGCTGTCGATCGGTCGGCTCGACGACTACATCGCGGCGGGAGCCGAAGGGCCGCTGCCCTTCATGATGCTCGCCGAGTTTGGCGGCAATGCCGGCCGGATCGAAGAGTTCATGCGCAAGTCCGGGGAGCGCCGCGTGGAGAAGGGCCGGGCGACGGCCGAGTCTGAGGAGTACGCGGGTGTGACCGTGCATACGCTGTTGCCGCTTCCGTCGGAGGACGAGGACGAGGCGGAGGACGACCACGCCCAGGCCGACGAGGAGTACTCGGAGGACGAATACGTTGAAGAGGAGGAGGACGACTCGCCCGAGATGCCCTTGATCTGGGCGGTGAACGACGGCGTGCTGATTCTTTCGCCCGACAAGACTACGGTCCTGGCGACGATCGACGCCCAGAAGACGGGAGGCGTGCGCGAGCCGCTCGCCTCCTCGGCCCGGTATCAGCGGCTTCGTGACACCGCGAACTCTCCCGACGTGCTGTTTGCTTTGCGGTTGCCGCCGCTGGTGGAGCTCTTCCAGGCGGGCATGGAAAAGTCGCTGGCAGGCAATGAGAACCCGATGGTGCCGACGGCGCAGGCCATTGTGCAGGGCGTCGGCCTGGATGTGATGGAAGATCTCGTCATGTCGTGGCACACGACCGAGGAGGAGTCGGTCGCCCGCTACCGCCTGAACTACAGCGCGCCGAACGGCATCTTCTCGCTGCTGCAGCATCAGACGCCGGGGCTGCCCCGCCCGAAGTGGATTCCGGCGAACTGGCAGAACATCGCGGTTTATCGTTTTGACGTGGGGCAGCTCCTGCCGCGCCTGGAGCAGATTCTCAATACGATCAGCCCGCCGCTCGCCGGCATGGTGCAGGGCATGCAGGGACAGGTCGCCAAGAACACGGGTGTCGACATCAAGAAGGACTTGATGGGGCACTTCGGTGACGAGCTGGTGATCGCGCAGCACCTTTCGCCCAGTGAGCTGAACCCGGCGCCAGGCACCACGCCCGGCCTTGAGGATATCCCACAACTTTTTGGCATCGCGGTGCGGGACGAAGCGGCGATTGAGCGCGCCTTGGCCACGTTGATGCCGAAGCCGAGCGACGGCGCGTCGTCGCCGGTGCGCACGCGTGACTACCTCTCCTACAAGATCAACTCGGTAACGCCGCCCGCCGCCGGGGGCCAGCAAGGCGGAGCGAAGGGCGCGCACTACGCGATCGCGGGTGGCTACGTCTTCTTCACCACCGGCAACCCGCAACCGCTCGAGCAGGCGCTTCAGGCGCTCGCCCGGGGCGGCGATTCGTATTGGGATCGCAAGGACACTCGGGAGCGCCTGGCCTCCGTGCCGGCCGAGGCCAACGCGTTCCAGGTCCAGGACACCGCCTCGATGTTCGCGTTGCTCGTGAATACCATCGAGAACCTCGCCTTGCGTCAGCAGCAGGAGGCCGCGGAAGCCGCGGAAGAGGGCGAAGAAGGCGAAAACGAACCGCCGCAGCGCTGGACGGATCCCTCGGCCCGTCCGAGCCGCCAGGTCTTTGCCCGCTACTTTGGGGACACGGTGTCGTACACGGTTCAGGATGCCAGCGGCATCGAGGCCGTCACGCGGCTCGCCACGCCGAAACCATGAGTTGCCGCCGGGCTGGCGTCTTTCTGCGCTGCGCCGTGCTGCTGGGCAGTGGCGCCGGCTCCAGCCTGGCGCTCGAGCTGGGTGGCCCGGAGGTGTTCAAGCTGGACTGGAACACCCGGGCCTTGCGCGCGGCGGACCTGAACGGCGACGGCCGGATCGATCTCGCGTTGATCAACAATGATCGTGCGACGATCGAGTTGCTGCAGCAGGTCGAGCCCGGCCATCCGGCGACGCCAACGCGGCAGCGCCGCTTGAACCGCTGGGAGCCAGTGCTCGACGACGCCCGGTTTGTCCGGGAGTCCGTCACCACCGGAACCTCGATGTTCGACCTCGCGCTCGGCGACCTCAACGGCGACGGGCGGACAGATCTGGCGTACACCGGCTCGCCGCAGGCCTTGACGCTCCGCTACCACGAGCCGGAAGGCGGCTGGCGGGAGGAGCGGATTTCCACGGCGCCGGATGCAATCACCAGCCCGGGCGCGCTAAAGATCACGGATCTGGATGGAGACGGTCGGCTCGATCTGCTCATGCTCGGGCGGACGGAGCTGGCGGTGTATCGACAAGGCAATGACGGGAAGCTCGAGGCGCCGGTGCGCCTTCCGCTGGGTGACGAGAACGCCTCCGGGTTGGAGGTCGCGGACATCGACGGCGACGGGCGGCTGGATCTCGTGTACGTGCAGGGCCGCGAACCCCGGCCGACGCTTCGGGTGCGCTTGCAGACGGCGACGAACGCGTTCGGGCCGGAGCGCGCGTATCCGATCGAGCGGATGCGCAGTGTCGCGCGAGCGCTGCCGACGACAAAAGGTCCCGCCCAGCTGGCGTATGTCACCGGTCCGGTGGGACAGTTGAATGTCCTGCAGCTGCGCCCTCCGGAAACGGGAGATCCGTCCGGCCTGCCGCTGCCGCGGGTGTTCCGCCCGCGACAGAGTGGTCGCACCCCGGCTGCGTATGCGGTGGGTGACTACAATGGCGACGGCCGGACGGACGTGGCTGTTACCGATCCCGATGGCGCCCAGCTTTCCCTCTACTTGCGGCGAGCAGACGGCACCTTTGGTGAAGGGCAATGGTTTCCCAACCTGGCCGAAGCGCAGTCGCTCACGGCGGTGGACTGGGACGGCGACGGACGCGACGAACTGATCGTGGCGAGCGCGAAGGAACGCGCGGTGGGGCTGGCGCGAGTGGAGGCGAAGGGACGTCTAAGTTACCCCCAGCCGTTGCCGGTCGAAGGCAAACCGGTCGCGGTGGCTGCCACGCGCAGCGCGAACGAACCCCTGTTGGCGGTGGCGGCGGAAGACGGTGGCAAACGAAACGTGATCCTGTTTGCGCCCGGGGACGACGGGACGCTGGTGTCGCGTGTGACCTTGGCGTTGCCGAACCTGCGAACCGATCCGAATGGAGTGCTCTGGTGGGATGCCAACCAGGATGGTCGTCCGGATCTGCTCGTGTTTGTGCCCCGTGATGGCGTGCGGCTCTTCGTGCAGGGTGAGGCGCACGCGTTTCAAGAGGTCAGCGCCAAGGCCGGTTTCCGGCAGGGCCTGCTGGAAGACTTGTCCCCCGGCGCAGTGACGCTCGGAGACGTTGACGGCGACGGACGTGAAGAACTCCTGACGGGCGCTCGCGGATTTGCGCGGGCGTTGCGCCTGAATGCGGAGGGCAGCCTGACGGTGGTGGAACAGTTCAACGCCCTTCGTCCGAACGCGGAGGTAAGCGCCGCCCTGGCTCTGTCACGGAAGGGTGGGGCGGCCGAGATCGTGCTGTATGACCGCCGCGGGGAGGAGTTCGCGTGGTTGCAGCGCAATGACGCTGGAGTGTTCGAAACCAAGCGCACCCAGCCGGCGGAGCGATTGGACGTCGTGGGTGGCCTGTCCAGCAGCGAGGAACTGTTCCTGTTTGGGGCGGACCGCTTTTGGTGGATGCCGCTTTCGGGCCACGAACTCGGGGTCGAGGCGCTGGACGGCCACACGAGCGACCTGCCGCAGGTCAAGTACGCGGACGTGGTGCCGGCCGATTTCCTGAATGATGGCCGACCGGGGATCGTGGCCATTGATCCGGAGACCAACTTGATCGAAGTGCTGACCCGCTCAGACTCGGACGAGGGCTGGAGCAGCCGACTCCATTTTACCGTCTTTGAAGTCGATATGCACAGCAAAGGAAACCGGGCTGGCGTGGCGGAGCCGCGGGAGGCGCTGGTGGAGGATGTCACGGCGGATGGGCGCCCGGATTTGATCCTGTTGGTGCACGACCGCGTGCTGATCTATCCCCAGCTTTGAAGGTCGCGGGTCGGGCGATTCCCCGGTTTCTCGCTCAGAAGCGGGCGGGGGCGACAACCGTCCTAATTGGGGCATAGTTCAGGACCATGAACTCCAATCCCAACTCACCTCAAGCGACCGGCCAGCCGGGGAACTCGAAGATGACGGAACCGCCGCGCGTCCGGCCCGAACAGCACCAGAGCAGCTCCAGCCAGGCGTCGGAGAAGGCGAAAACCGGCGAGCCGTTGCGCGCGGATCGACCGAGCGAACGCTCGCCCAAGCAGCAGAACCTTTAACGCACGGAGGCGGCCTGCCCGGTGGCCATCTGGGCAGGCTGCCACTGCAGCGTGGGCTGCTGAGCCGGGCGGGTGAGGGTGAAGGCCGCAAACAGGAGCAGGGACGTGCCGAGTAACTCGGACGTTTCCTCCGCGAGCACGCTTAGCTTGTAGTAGTACTGGATCTGCTCGTACCCGCGGAGGAATTGATCCGCGATCAGCTCCACCCCTGCTGCGCCACACGCGATGAAGGTGCAGCCAGCCAGCCCTGAGATCGTCAGGACGCGATAGTTCAACCAAAGCTTCGGCAGCTGCCGGGCCGCCAAGTAGAGGAACGGCAGTGCGACGACCAAATAAACGAAGACCCAGGCGCCGCGGTCGTTGCGCACGGTCGGCACAAAGTCGTTGCCCCGCAGCGCCCGGCCCACGCGTTCATGCACCTGCGCGGACTCGTCCATCGAGAGAAAGAGAAAGACGATCGCGCCAAGCAGCGGCAGGAAGCGCGGAACGCCAATGCGCCCCAGCGCTTCAGGCCCGTAAAGTCCGAGCAGCGCAGCGATGCAGAAGAACTTGGTGGAGGAGAACCAGGCTGGGATGTTGGCCTCCTGGTCCATGTCGAAGAGCTGATGCACATCGATGCCGCCGATGTGCAGGGAGAGACCGTATAAGGCGGCGAGCGCCAGGTCACATCCGAGGAGTAGATAAAGCAGGTGCTTGGGGGTGAAGGAAATCGCTTTCAAGGGGTAGAGCGCGCCAACTGAGAGCTATTTGCAGCAGCCGACCGCCGAAGGGCAAGCTTTCGCCGGGGGTAGGCGAGCAGTCCAACCGACCGCATCGGATGAATGCGGTTCATGCGGCCAGCCTCGAATCGTGACGTTTCGAGCGCGCCACCCGGCGGGAACCAGAGGCGTTCGCGGAACCGAACGCGGGGGCTCCTTGCGCGCGTGCTCGGCGCCTGGCGCCGGTTGCGATCGATCGGATCTGCGCTGCCCTTCGAAAGCGCAGGCTATCGCCAGCCGAGCCCCGGCGCGACATGGGTGAGGAGCGCGTCGAGGACGTGGACGTTATACGCGACGCCGAGTTGGTTCGGGATCGTGATGAGGAGGGTGTCGGCTTCGGCGATGGCTTCGTCTTGTCTCAACTGTTCGATCAGGACGTCGGGCTCGGCGGCGTAGGTGCGGGCGAAAACGGCGCGCATGGAGTCGATGATGCCGAACTGGTCGTTGTCTTCGCTGCCGCCGCCGAAATAAGCGCGGTCGCGATCGTCGATCAGAGCGAAGATGCTCCGGCTCACGGAAACGCGCGGCGTGCGCGTGTGACCTGCCTCTTTCCAGGCTTGGCGAAAGGCGCGGATCTGCGCGGCTTGCTGCACGTGCAGCGGTTCGCCGGTTTCGTCGAACTTGAGGGTGGAGCTCTGGAGGTTCATGCCGAGCTTCGCCGCCCAGATGGCCGTGGCGTTGGTCGCGGAGCCCCACCAGATTCGCTCACGCAGAGTCGGGGAGAAGGGTTCCAGCCGCAGGAGTCCCGGAGGATTCGGAAACATTGGACGCGGATGCGGCTGCGCGAATCCGTTTCCGCTCAGCAGTTCGAGAAACACCTGCGCGTGGCGTCGGCCCATCGCGGCATCGTCTTCATTTTCGGCCGGACGATAACCGAAGTGGCGCCAGCCATCAATGACCTGCTCGGGTGAGCCGCGGCTGAGGCCGAGTTGCAGGCGCGAGCCGGCGATGAGATCCGCGGCGCCGGCGTCCTCGGCCATGTAGTGTGGATTCTCATACCGCATGTCGATGACGGCGGTGCCGATTTCGATCTTGCGCGTGCGCGCTCCGATGGCGGCCAGCAGCGGAAACGGCGAAGCCAGCTGACGCGCAAAATGATGCACGCGGAAATAGGCGCCGTCCCATCCGAGACGCTCGGCTTCGATGGCCAGGTCGATCGACTGCAAGAGCACGTCCGACGCGGCACGCGCTGCAGAAACGGGCGAAGCTGACCAGTGGCCGAAGGACAAAAAGCCGAGCTTTTTCATGGCGCAGGGTGATGAGTTGAGCCCGAAGATGCAATGAGGGCGCCAGGAGGCAAAGAGGACAGGGCGCCGGGCGAAGTTTGTGGTTCTTGGGCCTTTCTCGATCAACTTCGCCTAAACCAGGTGAGCGGCGAGCGGTCGTCGAGGACGACGGTGTCTCCGACTTTGCGTCCGTGTCGTTCTTCGCGGAAGGTCTGCCGTTCGTTCTCCTGTGAGCCGTTCCGAGTCCAGTTCCAAGCCGCGCCGACGGCGGTCTACGCCCCGCAAAGTCGCGGCGCCGACGACGGCGTTGCTGCTCATCGACGACCGTCCCCTTCGCGAAGAAGTCTGGCAAACATTGCAGGAGTTGCGGCGGCGACTCGAGGAAGCGACCCGCGAACTGCATGAGCACGAGGAAGTGGATGTGCCCGCGTTTGAAGCGTGGAAGCATCGCACCTTCCCGCTGCACTTGACGGCGCTGCGGGAACTCGAGCGCGAGGTATTCACGAAAGCGCGGCGCGTGCAAGAGGCCGAAGCCCGTGCGGCGCACACCGGCCGATCGGTGAAGCGAGTCTGGCAGGAGGTGCAAAATGCCCACGGCAGTCCGGCGGGAAACCGACCCCGTCCTGCCGCCGACGACGAGGAAGGCACGTCACGCCGGCGGCAGGCGCGGATCGAAGATTTTTTCCCCAAGCCGGCGCCGAAGCCGGCGCGCGCTGCGCGTGAGATTTACCGCCGGCTCGTTCAGCATCTCCATCCGGACCACGGCGGTGAATGGACGCCCGCGCGACAGAAGCTCTGGCACCAAGTTCAGGCCGCGTGGGTCGCGGGCGACGTGGACTGGTTGGCGCGAGTGGAGGTGGAATGGGAGGCCGCGCACGACGTGCTGAGCCTGCAATCTCCGCTGAGCCGATTGCGGGAGGCGGTGGAGGAGTTGCGCGCGGCGGAACGCGATCTCGAGCACAAGTTCGACGTGTACCTCGGTTCGTCGGCCTGGCATTTCACGCGCCCGGAGACCGACCAGAAGAAGCTCGAGCGGCGGGTCGAGATTGAATTGGGGCGCGACTATCGAGCGCTGCGCGCCCAGTTACGCGAGCTCAATACGAAGATCGAATTATGGGAGGAGGACTGGACCCGCCCACGCCCTCGCGAGCGCCGCCCGCGGAACGAGTCGGCGCCCTATCACGATGTGTTTCGGCGCTCGCGCCGCCCGAGGGACATGCCGTCGACGGAGGAGTAAGGCGGCTTTGCTTCTGGGGCTCGCCGGTGGCGCCGATCGTCGAGCTGACGGGGACGTACGATTTTATGCTGCCGTTGCTCGCATGTTGCCTGGTCGCGTACGGAGTCGCCGAGGCGCTGCGGGAGCGCGCCAACCGCCTCGCCGCCGCCCAGGCGCAGAAATCGCCGCAACCGTGCCCTGCTAAAGAAGGCTGAGCTGCGCGTCGTCGGCCGGCGTGACGGAGATTTTTTTCCTCGGCCTGGCCTGCGGCATCGCGGCGGGAAGCGCGACGCTGGTGTCGTCGCTCTCGAGCTTCGCGAGGATGGTTTTCGCGCGATCGATGACGGTGGGTGGCAGACCGGCGAGGCGGGCGACCTGGATGCCGTAACTGCGATCGGCGGCGCCGGGCACCACCCGGCGGACGAAGACGATGTCGTCGTTCCATTCCTTCACCGCCACGCTGTAGTTGCGCAGCCGCGACAGGTGTTTTTCCAACTGCGTCAGCTCCTGGTAGTGCGTGGCGAACAACGTCCGTGGTCCACGCTCGCCCGTTCCGTGCAGGTGTTCCACGACCGCCCAAGCGATGCTCAGGCCGTCATAGGTCGAAGTCCCGCGGCCGATCTCATCGAGGATGATGAGCGAGCGATCCGTCGTGTTGTTGAGGATGTTCGCCGTCTCGTTCATCTCGACCATGAAGGTCGAGTTGCCGCGGGCGAGATCGTCGCTGGCGCCCACACGGGAAAAGATGCGATCGACGAGACCCACGCGGCAACGGCTCGCCGGAACCCAGCAGCCGACCTGCGCGAGCAGCGTGATCAGGGCGACCTGTCGAATGTACGTCGACTTGCCCGCCATGTTTGGGCCGGTGATCAACGCCAGTTGTTCACCCGACGCCGAGAGAAGCGTATCGTTTGGAACGAAGGCCTGTGTGCCGCGCACGCTGTTCGCCGACGGATCCTTCAACACCTGCTCCACCACGGGATGGCGGCCGTCGACAATCTCCAGCACATCGCTGTCGTCCAGCTCCGGGGCGTGGTAATCCCACTCGCGCGCCAGCACCGCCCAACCGGCGAGCACATCGAGTTCGGCCAGCGCGTCGGCCGTGCGCGCCAGGGCAATCGATTCGTCAAGCACCGCAGTGATGAGCGACGCGAACAAGTCGCGTTCGCGGGCGAGCGCGTTTTCCTCGGCGTGGAAAATTTCCTTCTCCTTCGTACGCAGTTCCTCGGTGACGTAGCGCTCGCCGCCGACGGTGGTCTGCCGCCGCACGTAGTGCTCCGGCACCAGGTGCAGATTGGCCTTGGTGACCTCGATGTAGTACCCGAAGTTGTTGGTGAATTTCACCTTCAGGCTGCGGATGCCGGTGCGCTCCTGCTCCTGCCGCTCCAGTTCCGCCAGCCACGTCTTGTTGTCGCGGGTCAGCGCGCGCGTCCGGTCGAGTGACTCATCAAAGCCTTCGCGGATGACGCCACCTTCCGCCAAGTCCGTGGGCAACTCGTCCGCCAACGCACGCTGCAGCAGGTTGCGCAACTCCGGCAGCTCCATCACCCGCTCCAGGTAGGTCGAGGAGACCTCTGAACCGAAACCCGACAGGACCTGGCGCACCGCCGGGAGTTGGACGAGCGTATCGCGCACCCCACCGAGTTCACGCGGGTGCCGCAACCGGTTCTGCAAACGGCCGAGGATGCGCGGCAGATCCCGAATACCACGCAACAATTCACGCAACTCACCGAGCCGCAGTGGCTCGGCGAGCAGGGCGCCCACCAGTCGGGAGCGGCGGCGCGCCTCCGTCAGGTCGAGCGTGGGCTCAGCCAGCCAGCGTTCGAGCAAACGAGCTCCGGCCGCACTCGATGTGCGATCGACCGCGCAAAGCAGCGACCCTTGGCGCGTGCCGCGGCTGGATTGGAAAATCTCGAGGTTTCGCAGCGTCGCGGGATCGATCAGCAACGTCTGTGCGCTGCGGTATTCCTGCAACGCGCGCAGGTTCTCGGGTTTGGCGCACAGGTTGTCGGTGGCGTACGTGATCAGCGCGCCCGCCGGTCCAAGCCCGCGGTGATCGTCGGCCAGTCCGAAACCCTCGAGATTGAGCACGCCGAGCGCGTCCATCACCGCTCGCGCGCCGGACGGACCGTCGAACTGATAACCGGGCAATTCGGTGACAAGACGTTCGTCGCAGAACCGATGGAGCGCGTGCAACGCCGCCTGTTCGTGCGCAGCGCCGCGCCAGCGCTCGATTTCGCCTTCGATCAGCAGAATCTCCGCCGGGTCGAGCGCTGTCAGGACCGGCAACAGGTTCTCCGCGCGCGCATCGGTGGCGACTTTGAACTCACCCGTCGACAGATCGAGCCACGCGGCGTGCAGCCCCTGCCGATCGCACTCGAGCGCGCAAAGGTAATGATTGCGCTGCGCATCCAGCTGATTGGCGGCGAGGGTCGTGCCTGGCGAAAGGATACGCGTCAGCTGGCGCCGGACCAGTTTGCCCGCCACCGCGGGCTCGGCTTGATCGCATATCGCCACCTTGCGGCCGGCGGCGAGCAACTTGCCCACGTAGTTGTCGAGCGCGTGCGCCGGGATACCCGCCATCGGGTAATCCTGCCGCTTGGTCAGCGTCAGGCCGCAAATGACGGAAGCGGCCTCCGCGTCTTCGAAAAACAGCTCAAAGAAGTCGCCCAGCCGGAAGAGGAGCAAGGTGCCCTTCGGCAGCCCACGGCGCACCTCGAAGTACTGCTGCATCATCGGGGTGAGCTTGGCGGCGACAGTCATGATTTCGTGTTAGGTCGAAACCCACCTAGGCACAGTCCGGCAAAGTAATTCAAGCATTGGCTTTCACGCGGTCCCGATGCGTTGGTACTCGGCGTGGTGGAACTCTTTTTTCGTGAACTGGGTGGGGCGGGTCAGTCGCCGCTCGTGATTCTGCACGGGCTGCTCGGCTCCTCGCGCAACTGGCAGACCGCCGGCACCGATTTGGCGACCGAGGCAGAGGTCTGCGCGCTGGATCTGCGCAACCACGGGCGCTCCCCCCATGCCGCACCGATGAGCTACGCAGCGATGGTCGAGGATGTGCTCGGCTGGATGGACCGGCGCGGCTGGGACCGGGCGGATGTGATGGGCCACAGCATGGGCGGAAAAACAGCCATGCTTCTCGCGGCGCGACATCCGGAGCGCGTGCGGCGACTGGTGATCGTCGACATCGCCCCGAAAGTTTACCTGTCGTACGCGCATCGCGCAGAGTTTGCGGCCATGCACGAGCTGCGCCTCCACGTGCTGCAATCGCGGGCCGAGGCCGAGCTGCGCTTCGAGGCGCGCGTGCCGGACTGGGCGATGCGGAAATTTCTCGCGACTAACCTGGAGCGCGACGCGAACGGCGGTTGGCGTTGGTCCATCAACCTGCCCGAAATCACGGCTGCATTGCCGGACCTCGAGGCCAACCCGCTCGGACCCGGCGAGGGTTTTGCCGGCCCGACGTTATTTGTGACGGGCGGCAAATCGCGCTACGTCGCCCCGGAGGATCACGCAGAGATCCGGCGTCGGTTTCCCGCGGTGCAGATCGTCACAATACCCGAGTCGGGCCACAATCCCCACATGGAGACGCGCCGCGAGTTCGTCGGCCACGTCAGCGCGTTCCTCCGCGCAACGCACTAGCCGACGCCCTGCGCGAGGGGGCGGCGAAGCCCGGGCGCGAACTGAAGTGAACCTCGTCTGTTCGACGCGGCCGAGGCTGGTCGTTTTCGGGCGCCTACGAGGCCAGCGTGACCTCGGCTCCGGCGCATCTTGAGAACAAGCGCAAAAAAAGCCCGCAGCGCGGGCACGCTGCGAGCGGGGGAACGTAAAGAACGTTTGGGCGCGTTAGCAGCAGGCCATCGGCGGACGGGAGCTGGCGCGGGCGGAGACGATCGGGGCGCAGACGCTGGCCAACGCTTCCCGAGCCGGGAGCAGCGCGCGGCGCGCCGAGCGGGCGTGGATCGTGACGCGCCGCGGGCTGGCGTAGGTGGTGGCGAGAATCATCACCGCGAAGGCGGCGACGAAGAGGCCGAGACCCACTTCAGCGGAGAGAAGGGCCGGCATGGCGATACCGGAGAGTTCGATCAGCGCGGAGCCAACGGGCAGCGCGACGGCAACGAGGGCGATGGAGGCGAGGAGGCTTTTCATTTTCGAAAGGAGCTAAAGGTTGAAGTTGCGGCCTTTATTGCATGCGTCGTGCCAAGCTTAACGCGGTTTTGTAAGCTGCTTGGCCACAGCCAAATGCGAATACCTGTATCCAATTTATGGGCATGGCTGGCGTCCGAGGACCTCGCCGTCGGGAAGCGCCTTTCCCAAATTTGGGATGACTTTCACGGTTTGAGGCCTCGGTGAGCCGGCCCCCGGTGGAAGGCGGTCTGTTTGTGAGAGCAGTCTTGCCGCCGTTGGGGCGATATTCAGTTTCGCGGCCATGCATTTCCAGCTCGCCCCCCTGCGCCTGTGCGTCGGTTGGTTGCTCGGTCTTACCCTGCTGCTGAGCCCGCTGGGCGCACAGGAAGACTCGGACGATAATACGCCGCTGCCGCCTGGTGCGACGGACGGCCCCATCCCGTACGAAGGTGAAGCGGCCGCGCTGCACCTGGCGCGTCGGTATCTACAGGGTGGAGACGACGCGCGGGTCGCGTTGCTTGAAGCGCTTCAGAAGATGGGGTGGGGCGTGCGCGACGCCAAGGGTGCGGTGTTGCAACAGCCGCCGGCCAACGCGAACACCGGCCTGGCCATGCGGGATTACGAGATCGAGGAGTTGCTCTGGAATCCGGCGGACCTGCCCTCGATCCGGCTGATCTCCTATGCGCAGACGCTGGCGGTGCCGCTGGAGGGAGCGGACCCGGAGGAACTGGCGCAGGCTTTGGTCGAGACGGTGCGGCAAAGCGCGAAAAGCGAGCAACCCCAGCAGCGTTTTTGGGGACAGTTCCTCATCGCACTGGGTCGGGTGGGGCCGCACAACTACGATCTCTCTGCCTCCAGTCCCCCGTCCGTCATCCCGCCGGCCGGGGAGCGCCTGAGCGCCGCGCAGCTTCAGGCGATGCAAAGTGACCCAATGGCGTTGCTGCGCGCGATGCAGCCCTCGCCGGTGTGGGACGATAATGACCCGGTGCTGGCGCCGTCGCCGCGGCCCGAGCGCTCGGATGACGACGCGCCCATGATCACCATGGCGGAACGGGACGAAAAGCGGATGCAGGAAATTTCCGAGGAGATCAACCGCGCCATCCAGCAACTCGCCGGGGCGGACGAGACGACGCAGGCGGCCCTGCAGAAGCGCATGCAGGAGCTCGGGGCTGAGATGTCGCAGATCACGATGCGGATTCAATCAGCCTCCATGCAGAGCATGAACCAGGCGATGAAGGCCTGGAATCGCGTCACGGGCGAGGATGACGACGACGATGATGAGGATGAAGATGACGACCAAAACGATGATGAGGGCCCGCGCTTTCAGGCAGAGTGGCGCGACCAGCCGTTGTCGTACCTGCAGGTCGCCCTGCTGACCCGTGTATTTGCCGCAGACCTACGCCTGGCCGCCACCCGTGGGCGCCCGACGACCGGTGTGGCTTTCCTGCAGGCGCTGGCCCGCCCAACGTTGCCGCTCGCGTCGATGCAACTCGCGCAGGCGGCCCCGGCACCCAGCGGGCCCAATTTTGGCAGTCAATTCGCCGGTGCCGCGGGAGACATCTGGGCGACTGGCTGGGGTTGGTACACCGGCACGGTGGTCGAGCACTATTACCCCGACAGCAAGTTCAACAAGGGCGTCGCGGCCGCGAATGCGATCATGGCGTGGTGGAAGACGATCATGACGGTCGCGCGCCAGAACATCACGGTCGAGGTCGAGAACGCGCCGCTCGTGCGGACGAAGACCCGTTCACCGGGGGAACGGCGCACCGCAAAAGCCACGGTGATGATCGATTTCCCGAAGGCGGAGATCATGAAGGCGGTGCGCGCCGCGGCGAATCTCTCCAGCGTCAACCTGCAGATTCCCGACAGTGGGCCGATCAGCGGCGCCAAGGTCGTGTGGCGACTGACCGAAGGCAGCTACAACAACAAGTACCAGACAGCGAAGGGCGGCTGGGCCTATCATCCGGAGTTTGCCGTGGTGCAATTCGCGCAGGCGGGCAGCAAGGCCGCGTATGTGTCGAACACCGACAGCAACGGTGTCGCGACGATCACGATCGAAGGCGTGCCGCAAAAGAAGAACCTGCCCAACACGGTGCGGCCGTATCCCCGCCGCGCGGCGATTTCCGTGGAGGTCACCCTCAAGGTCGGCAACATGACCCAGGACCTCACGGACGCGATCTCGCTGGCTACGGGTGGTCCGGTGGCCGGCAGCTTGAACTTCCTCGCCGACATGGTTTCGCGCACGTCGTTCTTTTTCCAGAAGGGGCGCGTTTTCGAAGTGCGCGACTGGAAGGAGCCGGCCTGGCAGGGTGAATTTGAAATCACCATCAAGGGCTCCGGCTCGAAGAAGGAGAAAGGCGACAAGGGCGGACCCGAGGTGGAGTACACCTGGAAGATGGACCGCTACATGGAAGGCCGGATGCACACGCCGGACTGGGCCGAGGAGGTCGAGCAGGAGCGCAACTACGAGACCGACGGCCGGCACAAGCTCGAGGTGGATGGGGATCGCCGATACTTCCGTCTTTCGGACAGCTCGAGTGCCAAGAGTCGGAATGTCTACAACCGCTACGAGGCGAACGGGCCGCTGCAGATCCAGCCCGCTGGGCACAACCAACTCGCCACGTATTCGCGAGCCGAGCCGAGTGGCAGCGCTGAGCTCATGTTCACCGGCGGCATGATGCAGTTGACCATCCAGCCGTTCTTCGGGGCGGAGTGCCTCGTGGCACGTTCCGAAAAATCGGGGCGCCGTTCGTCGAGCCGTTCCGGACCGGAGTATCTCAGCCTGCTGGAAGGGGTCTATCCGACTGAGTTCACGATCATTGAGCAGAACGATGGCAGCGCCGAAGTGATCGAGGGATCAAAGACCTTCGAATACCTCGGGAGGCTGCCATACGTGCCCTCCTTTGACGTGGAGGTGACGGTGACGTACCGCCTTTGGAAGAACAATCCGCCGCCCAAGAACCGCGACCGCTAATGCCCGTGATGTGCGACCCGGCGGGTGTGACCTTCACACCTGTCGGAGCGATGGGTCGAGCGTATGGTCCAGTTCGCTACACGCTGCAGATCGGCCCGCGTGGCGCGACGGATGTGCGCTGACCGGAGTCGAGATTGGCTAACGTTCTCCGGTGCAGCTTCGCCTCCGAGTCGTTCAGGTTGTCTTCATGGCGCTCCTCCTGGGGCTCCTCGGGGCGTTGGCGTCGGCCCAACTGGGCCGCCGCGCCGAGGAAGCCAGCCGCCGGGAGCGCCGGCAGACGCTCCGGCAGGTGATGTATGCCGGCCCGCGCGGACAGATCCTGGACCGGCAGGGCCGCGTGATGGCGGCCCGCGAGACGTGGCACGACGTGGTGCTGCATCTGGGGCGGGTCCGTGCGGAGATGTTGCAGGAGGAAGCGCGGGGCGTGCCGCCCGCGGGGCAGGCGGTGGAGGCTTCGGCCGCGTACGTGGTGGCGCAGGCGCACTTCGAGCGGGTGCAGCGCATCCTCGGGCGTGGCGGGCGGCTGGATCCGGCGCGATTGCACCAGCATGTCACGCGGCAGCGGACGCTGCCGTTTCCGCTGCTGGAGCGTCTCACGCCCGAGGAGGCCGCGCGCCTGCGGACGGAAATCGGTGGCCTTGGTGGGGCGGTGGAAGTGAGGCAACGCACTCAGCGCACGTATCCGCACAAGCAGGCCGCGGCGCACGTGCTCGGTCGGGTCCGCCCGCAAACGGTGCACACACCGGTGGGACCAGAGTACCCGATCACCAACTACATCGACTGGGTCGGAGACTGGGGCGCGGAACGCGTCTTCGATGACCAGCTGCGGGGCCGTCCCGGGTCGTTGCTGGTCCGGGTGGACGCGGCCGGCTGGGCGGTGGAGGAAATCTCGAGGGACGCTGAGCCCGTGCCGGGAGCGGATGTGGTGCTGAGCCTGGACTTGGAGCTGCAGCGAGCGGCAGCGGACGCGCTGCGGGCCGGACGGGCGCCGGTGCGTGGTTCGGCGGTGGCCTTGTCGGTGCAAACGGGCGAGGTGCTGGCGCTGGTCAGCCTGCCCGATTACGACGTGAATGCTGTCTCACCGATCCTGCCGCCCGCCGTACACGCGCAGATCGAGGCGGAGGGTGCGTGGCTGAACCGGGCCACGCAGGGGCTTTACCCTCCCGGATCGTCCTTCAAGGTGTACACGACGATCTCAGGCCTGCGCTCGGGCGCGCGGCGGTCGGCGGACGAGGTGTATTGTCCGGGTTACTACGAAGTGGCAGGGCATCGGTTCCGCTGTCACCGCGAGGAGGGGCACGGGAAGGTCACGCTGCGGGGCCAGGCGCTCGCGCAGAGCTGTAACGTCTTTGCCTTCACCACCGGTCTGGCGGCGGGTCCGGAGGTCCTGGCGAGCACGGCGCGCGCGTTTCATTTTCACGAGCCCACCGGGATTGAGCTGCCCTTTGAGAGCAGTGGAATGTTGGTGCCCGATGCCACTTGGAAAAAGGCGCAGGGCCGTGGGAATTGGACGGCCATCGACACCGCCAACCTCGCGATTGGGCAGGGCGACCTTCGCATCACCCCCTTGCAGGCCGCCTGCGCGATCGCGTCGCTGGCGCGGCGTGAAACGCTGACGATTCCCACGCTGCGGCGGGACCCGCATCGTTCACCCACCGGCGACCGGCCTCGCGAGCCGTTGCAGATGTCGGCCGGGGATTATGCGGCGCTGCTGGACGCCATGCGAGCCGTGGTGGAGTCGGGAATCGGGTTCGATGCGCAAGTGCCGGGGATCAGCGTGGCGGGGAAGACCGGAACGGCGCAGGTGGAAGCCGAGGGTGGAATGCGAAACGTGGCGTGGTTCGTCGCCTTTGCACCCGTTGAGCGGCCGGAGATCGCGGTGGCGGTCGCGATCGAGGGCGCCGAGGTGGGCGTGGAGTTCGCCGGCGCGGAACACGCCGCACCGGTGGTGCGTGAGCTCATCGGCACCTATTTCGATCGCCGGGCAGCGCACTGACCTGGTCGCAGGCGCCGTGTGAATGGACGCGGGATCGCTGGGCGCCGGCCAATACCTGCCAGCGGCGCGCTCCGGGCGGGGCGCTGCGCTTTCCTGGAGCCGCGATCAGCGCGTCAGAGCGTTACGCGACGACCCGTGCGGGCGGCCTCATAGATGGCTAACATGATGCGCACGTCGCGTCGGCCCATCTCGCCGGTGACCGTCGTTTCGGTATTCTCCAGAATGTTACGGGCGAAGGCATCCATCTGCCGCGCCTGTTGATTGACCTGCGGAAAGCCCATCGGACCGCGGCTGGTACGTCCGTCGATGCCACGATAGGAGTAGGCCGGGCTCACTTCATACCAGCCCTTCTCGGCTTCGACGCGCAGCTTGTTGGCGTTCTTGTTGTAGCTCATCATGCACTCGGCCTTGGCGCCGCTGGGAAACTCCATGGTCCAGTACATCGTTTCCTCCACCCGGGCGAAGCGGTTGTGGTCGGTCTTCTCCTCGCGCGCGGTGATCGCGATCGGTTCCTCACCGGTGCCGTAGCAGCCCGCCTGTACACAATACACGCCGAGGTCCATCAAAGGGCCGCCGGCCAGTTTGGGGTCCACGCGCCACGTGCCGCCCGGGAAGACAAACGCGTCGTCGGCGATCACGCGCTTGATTGCGCCGAATTCCTTTTCGCGGGTCAGCCGCATCACCTCCCGGTTGTGCGGTTCAAAATGGAGGCGGTAGCCGATCGACAGCTTCTTCTTCGCCTCGCGGACGGCCTGCATGATGCGGTCGCAATCCTCGACCGTCGTGGCCATCGGCTTCTCGCAGATCACGTGCTTGCCGGCCTTGGCCGCGCGGACGGCAAAGTCCGCATGTAGTCCGTTCGGCACGACAACGTAGATGATGTCGATGTCCGGGTTGTCGGCGATCCGGTCCATCGTTTCGTAGCTGTAGACGTTGCCCTTGGGCAGGTCGTACGTTTTCTGCCATTCCTCGCCCTTGCTTGGGGTGCCTGTCACCACACCGGCCAGCCGGCACCATTCGGTTTCCTGGAGCGCCGGGGCGAGCTGTCCCTTGGAGTATCCACCCAATCCCACCAGCGCGATGCCGAGACGGCGCTGACCGGAAGGTGTTTTCCTCGAATCAGCGGCGCGGGCGCGTGTGAGAATGGCGGGGGCGATCACGGCGCCGGTACCGGCGGTGAGCAGCTGGAGGAAACGACGGCGCGAGGAGAGAGGACGGAGAGGCGTGGGGTGCATGGCGGCGGAATCAGGCTGCAGACTCGTGCTGTGGGGGTTGGTTCAGCGGGCACGTGAAGTGGTGTGCCGATTCCCTTTCAATCCGGAAACGCTCCCGCGTCCAACCCCGGAATGATTCTCAAGGCGTTCTGATAATAGACCTTCTTCAGAACGGAGTCGGGCAGGCCGAGGCCGTACATGGCCCAAAATGCGTGGTACTTCTTGTGATACGGGAAGTACTCGTCCTCGGTTTCGAGCACCCGGAAATAGGTTTGGTACTCGTCCGGCACCCAGCTGTCTTTGCCGAACAGGATGCGATCCTGATAACGTTCGAAGAAGGCGCGCGCGGCTCGGGGCTGCCGGCCAAGCTCGGCAATGATTGCGCCCATCTCGATCATCATGTTGGGCGTCTCGTCGAGCCAGCGCCCGAGTTGGCTGAGGTTGTTGGCCTGCCAGGCGAAGTGCGCGGCGATGAACGTGGTCTGCGGGTGGCGTTTGAAGAGCGTGCGCTGTTCGCCCATGATTTGCTCCCACGGCGCCGGATGGGTCTCGCTGCGTCGCCGGTTGGGATGCGTCACGAGCTCGAGCCAGCGCTCGTTCTTCTCATCCACCGGATCCCAGAAGGCCTTCGGCGCGCCCGTGTGGATCAAGACCGGGATTTTGAGCTCCGCACACTTCTCCCAGATCGGATCCATCCGGGGATCGTCCACCGGCACACGGTGACCGGCCTGGTCCTTCACCGTGAGTCCGAAGCGCTCAAAGAATTTCAGGCCCCGTGCACCCGCCGCCACATCGGCCTCGAGTTGCGCGACGGCACGTTCAATCCACCCGGCGGTGCCGTAACCGTCGAAATCGATGTTGGCGAAGAGCACAACACGGCCCGGGACCTGTGTGTTCGCGCGTTGGATACTTTCCTTCAACCGGTCTCCGGAGCGCCCGCTGAGGTTGACCATGATGGCCATGTTCAACGCGTCCATCTGCCGGGCGAGCGCCGGCAGGTCCTGCGTGCGCATGTCCCACTGGTGGTTGTGCACGTCGATGAACGGGAATTTGGCCTGCGTCAGGCGATGTTCCGGGACGACCAACGTCGACCTCGGGTCATAACGCTCGAAGTCCATCGACGGCCGCTGGGCCAGCGTTGCCGCAATGCCAGCCGACAGGAAGACGCAGGTCGCGAGAAAGCAGCGCATGCCCGGACGCTGCCGGTGCCGGTGTGATGGAACAAGCCCGCACTCAGCGCGCGAAGGGTTGAACCGACTTCTCGTGCCCCCGGAGCCGCCCGCTTCTGCTCCTGCTCCTTGCCCCTTGGTCCCTGCGCCAATTCCGTCCCCTCAAAGAATCGGCGTCAGCGGCGCGCCGACCGCCTTGTAGAGGCGCGTCACGATTTCTTTGGTGCTGAAGCGGCCGTCGGTGCCCGGGAACGCGCCCGCCTCACGGTAGTGCTGATGGAACTGGGGATGATCGGGCGGCACGGGCACCGCCCCCGGGCGAAGTTCGTAGCTGGTCGTATTCTGGATCGGCCAGATCTCCACCGGCGTCAGCGCGAAGAGGTCGAGGATCAAGCCGTTCACCGCGTCCAGGCGCAACGGCAGGGGCCGCCGGGCGATCACCCAGCTGTTCTCCGGTCGCAGGTCGGCCTCGATCCGCTCGCGCAGCGCGCGGGCAAACGAGGCGTCCTTCACCAGCAGCCCCACCTCCGTATTCAAATTCTCGGAACGCGGATCCAGGTTGTAGGAGCCCACGAAGGCAACGCGGTCGTCGATCGTCAGCGACTTTGCGTGCACACAAAGGAAGGGCAACCGCTGCTGGACGCCGGACGCCACACGCGGCTCGGCGCGTTGCACGAGTTCGGCGTGCCCCGGCAAAAGTTCCAACAGGGAGGCCGGCTGTGGCTTGAACTCGTACACCTGCAGTCGGAGCTGTTCCACGTACAGGTTGCGCAACCGGTAGTTGGCCGAGTACGCCATCAGGTTGTCGGTGGAAGCGAAGCTGTTGGTCGAAATCCGGACCTGAAGGTCAGGCCGGCGTTTCTGCAGTTGTCGCAGGAGGCGTCGGGCTGGGTCACTAAGCACGAGGTAGGGTGTCTGGACCACCACGTTGTGCTCGGCCGTTCCCACGGTGTCCTTCAGTTCGCGGGTCAGACGGGCGCTGCGCGACAGGAGGTGATGCGACTTGCCGGGTTCATCGGAAAGGAAGCTTACGCTATCCACCGGGTGCAACGTCTGCACGAATCGGTTTTCAATGTGCGCGATGTCGTTGGCCTCGCGATCCACTGTCTCCCATGCCGAACCCAAGGCGTACTCGTCGCGAGTCTGGTAGCGGCGAAACGTGTTTCGTTCGAGGGCGGCCGCGACATCCACCAACTCCCGGCTGGGTACGGCGTGCCGGTAATTCCAGAAATGATCAAACGAGGATCGCGCGGCGTGGACCACCGGGCCGACGGCCAGAACGTCGCGGTCCCGGAAGTTCAACTCGAGCGACTGGTCGAAGTAGGTGTTCTCGATGTTGCGCCCGCCGGTGATGAGCACCGCGTCGTCGACGATCAGCACCTTGTTGTGCATGCGCTGATTCACGTCGCGGAAGGACTGCAGTCCCGCCAGGAGCGTGTGCCAGAGGCTTGGCTTCAGCCGCTTCATCGCCGGACGGTAATGTTTGATCTCGAGGTTCGGGCTGGCGCTGGCGAGAAACGCGACGACGTCCGCGTCCTGATCGGAGAACATGTGGTCGGCCAGAATCTGCACGCGCACGCCGCGCCGGGCCGCCTCGATCAACTCGAACATCAACAGCCGGCCACATTCGTCGTTGGTCCAGATGAAGGTTTGCAGCGCGATCGAGCGGCGGGCCTGCCTGATCAGATGAACGCGAGCGACCAGTGCATCATGGCCGACTTCCAGCAGCGCCAGCTGGTTGCCGTGCTCCCCGTTGCGCTCGAGGGGTGCGGCCGCGAGGGTCGCGTCGGCCAACTGCAGCAGGGGAGAGGGCGGTGCATCGATTTCCGCCGGCGCGGCGACACAAGGCAGGACGAAGAGCAGAAAACGAAAAAGCAGGCAGCGGGAGGCGTGCATCAGCTGAACCGAAGTCGTGTAGACACCAAATATGACCGGGCCAACCGCCAAAATTCAGGGTGTGGAGCGCGAGCAGCCGACGCGTTTGTGCAGCGGACAGGGGTCGCCGCAATAAAGCGGAGAACGCGCAAATGAGCGCGCGAGCGGGGATCTGCGTTCGCTGGCTGATTCGTGCCCGTTTTGGCGTTTCGCCTCGGTGAATGATGTCCGTTTGGATGAACCCTTTTACGGATCGGCCGCTTGGCATTGGGCCATCGCGTCCGGTCTTGGGAGTTCGGCCCTTTGGCTTCTCAGATGTCCGCCCCCGTGTGACTTGATCCTTGTGACTTGATCCTTCGCCCCTGCTCCTTTCGTCCTTGGCTCAGCCGGCACTTGTGGCTCGTCGGTTCTCCCGCCACGCTTCGCGCATGGTGAATGTGCGTTCGGTGCTGGTGTGTTCGGCGGCGTTGGCGTCATCGCTCGGGGCGGCGGGTTGGAAGTATCCGCCGGCTGCGACCCAGGACGTCGTCGAAACGTATCCGGGCGGTGCGACCGTGGCGGATCCGTACCGGTGGATGGAGGAGCTGGACGCGCCCGAGACTCAGGCATGGGTGCAGCAGCAGAATGAACTCACCTTCGGATTTCTGGAGCAGCTGCCGCAACGCGAGACGTTGCGTCAGCGTCTGACCGAACTGTGGAATTACGAACGGTTCGGTGTACCGTTCAAACAGGCGGGCCAGTACTTCTACACGCGCAACAGCGGCCTGCAGAACCAGGCGGTTCTGTACACGGCATCGAGCCCGACCGGCGAGCCGCGGGTCCTGATTGATCCCAATACGCTGTCGGCTGACGGCACCGTTGCGCTCACCACTGCGGTGGTGTCGCCCGACGGCAAGTGGATCGTGTACGGGACGGCGGGCGCCGGCTCCGACTGGAACGAGTACCGCGTGCGCAACGTCGCCACCGGCGAGGACCTGCCGGACGTGGTGCAATGGGTGAAGTTCGCGTCGCCGTCGTGGACGAAGGACAGCCGCGGCTTCTTCTATTCGCGTTATCCGGTTCCGGGCGTCGACAGCGGCACGGGCAAGACCTTCAGCGCGCTGGAGCATCAGAAGCTGTATTACCATCGGCTGGGGGACGCGCAGGACGCGGATCAGTTGATCCTGGAGATTCCGGCGGAACCGAAGTGGCTGGTGCGCGGCACGGCGTCGGAAGATGGCCGCTATCTCATTGTCACGATTTCGCGGGGTTCCTCATCGGAGAACCTGCTCCGGTTCGCGGATCTCGGGGATCCCACTGCACCCAACGTTGGCGCGCCGTTCGTGGCGCTCGCGGAGTCATGGGAGGCCGAATACGAGTTTGTCGGCAGCGCCGGCGAAACGTTGTACCTCATCACGAATCGCGACGCCCCACGCAAACGTCTGATCGCGGTCGATGCGCGGCGTCCGCAGCCCGAGCATTGGCGGACGGTCGTGCCCGAGAGCGCCGAGACGATTGAAAGCGCCCGCATCGTGGGCGGGCGCCTGGTCGTGCGCACGATGCGAGATGCCACCAGCCGCCTGCTGCTGGTCGGCCTCGACGGCGCGGGCCAGGGTGAAATTCCGCTGCCCGGACTAGGCACAGTGGCGACGGTGAGCGGGCGCGAGGATGATTCCGAGTTGTTCTTCAACTTCACGTCCTTCGCGTCTCCAGCAACCAACTACCGTCACGACCTCTCGACGGGAAGGACGAGCGTCCTGCACGCGCCGAAGTTGGCGTTTGATCCCTCGCTCTACGAGACGAAGCAGGTGTTCTACACGTCACGTGACGGTACGCGGGTGCCCATGTTCATCACGCACAAGAAGGGCCTGCGGCCGACGGGTGACACCCCAACGCTGCTTTACGGCTACGGTGGCTTCGACGTCTCGCTGATGCCCTCGTTCTCCGTCACCAACTTGGTCTGGATGGAGCAGGGCGGGATCTATGCCGTGCCGAATCTGCGGGGCGGGGGAGAGTACGGGAAGGAGTGGCACGAAGCCGGGACGAAGGAGCGGAAGCAGAACGTCTTCGACGACTTCATTGCGGCGGCGGAGTGGTTGTTTGCGAACGGCTACACGCGTCCCGAGAAACTCGTCCTCAGCGGCGGCTCCAACGGTGGACTGCTGGTCGGCGCGGTGATCAACCAGCGCCCCGACCTGTGCCGCGTGGCCTTTCCGGCGGTGGGTGTCATGGACATGCTGCGCTTCCATCGCTTCACCATCGGTTGGGCCTGGGTGAGTGACTACGGCTCGAGTGAAACCGAGGAAGGGTTCCGGTACCTGCGGGCGTATTCACCCGTCCACAACGTCCGGGCGGGCGCCAAGTATCCGGCCGTCCTGGTGACCACGGCGGACCACGACGACCGCGTGCATCCCGCGCATTCGTTCAAGTATGCAGCGGCGATGCAGGCGGCCAACCCGCAGGGCGAGTCGCCGGTGATGATCCGGATCGAGACCCGGGCTGGACACGGCGCGGGCAAACCCACGTCCAAGCTGATCGAGGAGGCGGCGGACAAGCTCGCCTTCGCCACGGCCTTCCTGGCCGCGGATGAGGCGGCGCCGGCCGCCGCGCGCTGAGGGACGTGGTGGAGCGGTGGAGCAAGCACTCTTCAGGTCGCATTTCGCCATGTTGAAACCGGCCAAACCTGCGGAGGTCCGGGCCTCGAGCGGAGTGATCCGCCTGCGGCTCCGCGAAGTCAGCCAGTTGTTCAACACGATGGATCCGTCACCGCTGGCGGAGCGCGACCTCGAACCCCGCGCCGAGGAGTTCATCCTCGACTGGGCGCGGGAGTTGCGGCCGGACCAGCCGTTGCGGCTCGTCATTCACCTCCCCGGCGAGCTGCCGCCGGATCAAGCGACCGATGTGCGCCGAGCGGTGGCGCACCATTTTGAGAGCCAGGCCGAAGGAAAACGACGGGAGTTGCGGCTGCTGTTGCGGGAGGGCCGAAGAACGCTGTTGACCGGCCTGGTCTTCCTCGGGCTCTGCCTGGCACTCAGCCAAAGCCTGCCGCAGCTCTTGCCGACGGCATTCAGCACCTTCTTCGAGGAAAGCCTGCTGATCGCCGGTTGGGTGGCGATGTGGCGGCCCTTGGAGATCTACCTGTACGACTGGTGGCCGCTTCGGGCCTACGCGCGCCGCTTCCAACGCCTCGCCGCCATGCCGGTCGAGATTGGCACCGGCTCCTGAAACCGCCAGGGCATGACCTCTGAAGACCCGTCAGTCAGGACGGGCGGATACGAAGAGTCGGGGGGGGGGGGGGGGGGGGGCGCCCCCCCCGGGGGGGGGGGGGG
>JAEWIY010000146.1 GCA_023386835.1 Verrucomicrobiota bacterium | reverse complement strand
CCGCCGCGGCGAGCCGGCTGACGATCTGGTCATTACCGCCGCGGACGTGGTACTTCTCGTTGGAGGATCCAAAAAGCGTGAACTGCCCCGGGCTGTTGTATCCGAGCAGGTACAACAGGTTGAGCGCGCTCTGCTCCGCGCACTCGGCTCCGTATTCGATGACGTACGCGATGTCCAACAGGCGGCCCAGACGAGAGTGGCGGCCCCCGGGTACACTTTCATCGATCCAATCCAGGATCGACATCTGGTCGAGCTGCCGGCCACGGGGCGTGGATTGGTAAAAGAGCGTCGGGTAACTCGCCGCTGACAAGTCGCGATGCAGCTTTTTCCAGAGGGCTTTCAGGTCCCGCACCGCCTCGGGGTAGGGATAATCGCCGGCGATGTGGAAGAATGCTTCCGTGCCGTTCGCCTCGGCGGCCAGCACGTTGTCGAGGCGCAACCCGAGTTCCTGCGCCAGTTGGCGAATTTCGGTGTGCCCTTGGTCGATCAGTTCACCGCCGTGCTCCGCGATTTGGTTGTCGGCAAAGTCGCCGCGCCGGGTCCAGCAACGGCCGCCAAGGCGCTCCGCCGCCTCGACGACCAGGGCCTCGACGCCCGCCTGCTGCAGGCGATACGCACAAGTGAGCCCGGCCAGCCCGGCGCCAACGACAACGACGCGGCCCCGGTTGGCCAGCGGACGTTTCCCGTGCAGCCAGGGCGCGCTCGCCAACGCCGCCGTGGCGACACCCGCTTGCCGAAGGAAGGCGCGCCGCGTCGTGCGAGCCATCACGGCCCGGCCAACTGACGCGTCGACGCGAGGTTGATCTCCTGAGACCGAAGCCGCGGCCAAGGCCCGGCGAAAAGACGCCAACAAAGGGGTATGAGACATACGTTGTGCGAACTGCGCCCAGGCTGGGCGGGGCCGTTCGAGCGGGCAAGTCGGCTTCGGTCGCCTGGGCCGAACGGCTAGGCTCCACGCGGCACCGCTCCGCCCAGGCATCGCGGCGGTCCTTGCAGCAGGCACCCGGGTCGCAGCGCTCGTGTGGCTGGAGAGTCATGGCGCCTCCTGCAACGTTTGCGCCCGCTCGCCCACGCGCGCCCTGAATTCGCCTGTCGCCTGGGCTCAGAAGACGAGTGGGAAAACCAGGACGACCACGGCCGCCCAGCCGGCGTAGATCGGCAGATAGTCGGTCTGCCACTTCTCCAACCGGGAGAACGGACCACGGCCGGTGAGGAACCGCAGGTACAGCACGGTCGACCAGGCGAGGTTGACCAGCAGGATGACATTTTCGCCGAGCGCCGCGACACGGTTCGGCGTGAAACCGAATTCCGTGATCCGGGCGCCGATCGCCCATAACGCGACCACATCCGCCACCAGTGCGCTGACCAGCAGGATCACTTGCAGTCCATCGAAGATGCCCGGAGGCGCCTGGGGATCACGCGCGGATACGGAATACAGCAGCAGCCCCAGGACCACAACGAGCAGCAGGTCGAAGCCGATCAGCAGGTCGCGCTCGATGTTGATGCCCCGCCCCGACCACACCAAGGCGCCCAGGAACGCGAGCAGCATCACCGCAAACAACGGCGTGAAGAGGCGCGTCAAAACAGGCGCCATGTTTTCGATCACACTTTGTTTGGCCTCGACCAGCCAGGAGGCGATCAGCACGGCACCCGTGGCGCCGCACGGCAGCATCCACGACTCAAAGAAGCGCTCGGTGTCGATTCCGATGCTTTGAAACGTCAGCGCCATGAACGCGGTCAACACGCCGCCGCCGAGGGCGATCAACGCGAAGTAGATCAAGAGCTCGCCGGAAAAGCGGATGAAATCCATCCGGCCGGACACCTGGTCCCAGCGGCCGCCGGCGTAGGCGACGCCGACCGCCAGCCACAGCGCGATCGGCAGGTGCAACGCGAGCAGCGGATCCGGCGCACCGCCGCGGGAAAAGGGCGGCACGTTGGCCAGCACCGCCGCCGCCACGAACGCCAGCCCGAGCCAGCGGACGGTCGAGGTCGCCAGACGGCGTTTCCAGACGAAGAAACCGGTCAGGAACGGCAGGACAAAAAGGCTGACGTTGCGCACGTAGAAGGCCTCGTGCTGACCAAGGGCGAGGCCAAAGACCGCGGGCAGCTTGATCGAGGCCGCCGCCGCCACCGCCAGCCCGAACGCCACCACCGCCTCCCGGCTGGTCCACGGGCTGCGTTCCGCGGCTTCCGGCGGGACCGCGACGAGCTGCTTCCAGAGCCGCTCGGAATGCTCGCGGGCGAACTCGCGCGACAATGTATCAAGGTTTCCCATACGCTTGACCGCGACGAGAAACGCCTCGTCCGCGGCCAGCCCCGCGGCGGCCAGGCCGGCCACCTGCTCGCGCAGATGGTCCTCCAGTTCGGCGACGTCCACCGCATGGATGGACTGACGCCGCCGAACAAAACTTCGCCAAAGGCCGATCTGTTCCTCGAGTCCGCTGGCGTCGTGGGGGGTACTCATGAAATCAGGCTCCTTGTGGAAGGTTTTCGCCGTCGAGCGGAGGCGGCAGGCTCAAAGCCGACCAAAGCCCGCGCAGGGTCGAATCCACGACGTGCCACTGCTGACGCTCCGCCGACAACTGAGCGCGCCCCTCTCCGGTGATCTGGTAGTACTTTCGACGCCGACCACTCTCCGCGGTTTCCCAGCGCGCCTTCACATAGCCCAACCGCTCGAGTCGATGCAGCACCGGATACAGCATGCCGTCGGTCCACTCCATTCGTCCTCGCGACAGCTCCCGGACGCGCAGCAGGATGGCGTAACCGTAACTGTCGCCCTCCGCCAGGATCGCCAGGACGATCGGAGTCGAGGAGGCGGCGATCAGGTCCTTGTTAATCTCCATCGTCATGACGTGCAGGATACGACTACCGCGGGCTCAACGCTTTTGACATCGCAGAGCTATGCATAGCAGCTCAAGGTATGTCAAGCGACATTGCCTTGAGGCTCGAAGTGTCGGCGTCAGCGCCGCGGGCGCTGCTTCAGGGTAGGGGCTACCA
>JAEWIY010000191.1 GCA_023386835.1 Verrucomicrobiota bacterium | reverse complement strand
GGCGTGGGGGGGTACCGGTGCTCACCAGGGGGTGGTGAGCACGTGGGTGCGGCCGTCGAGTTGCACGATCAACCGACGCGACGCGCGCTGGATTTCCACCGCGGGCGGACGCAGCGAGCCGCGGCGCGCTCCGTCGACGTACACCACGACCGGTGTGTTCGAAGGAACCGGTGCCCGACTCCGCCACTGCGGATAAGCACCGACCCGGTCGAACAGATGGGCATGCCGCCAGCCCTCGCGCGGCTGCAGGACCTCCGTCGTCAGTTCACCCTCCGGAGCCTCCAAGACCTGGATCATCGAGGCATATTTCGGGGTACGCACGGTGAGGACGCCGTCCGTCGATTCCACGTCCACCTTGTCGGCTGAAGGTGACGCGATGCCGTATCCAGCCAAGTGCAGCCAGACAGGTTGGGGACTCTCGTGCCAGAAAACGTGCACCTCGCCGGCCTCGCCGATGAAGGTGTGGGTGATCAGTTCGTACTTGTCATCCACCGCCGGTTGGTAGCTGAGGTTGATGTCAAAACCCCAGGCGCTCGCCACGTGGGTATCGCTCAGGGTCAGCACGCGTGCATGGTCGCGGTAAACCCAAGCCTGCCCGTCGAGCGAAATGCCCGTGCGACCGGCGCCGAGATCGGTCCCTTCGCCAAGCGTGCTCCAACCGAGGTCACTTGAGTAGGCGTGCTGCTGATACTTCACACCGCGCTGCCAGTGCTGGTGGGCGCGGGAGAAGGGCTGGCGCACGGGGTACAGCCGCGCTTCGCCATCGGCTCGGACGCGGGACACGATGCCGGCTCCAGGAATTGCCACCGTGCGCGTGTCGCCGCCGTCAGCCGGCATCGGCTGCTCAACTTCCGTCCAAAACGGGTCGCTCTCGGGAATCATCAGGGCGATCAGGCCTTGCGCCGCCCAGTAGGACGTGCCCGGGCCGTTGTAGAACTCGGCCACCGCAGCGTTGGTGTCCCGGAAGCCGACCTGGAGCAGGCCATCCGCGTCCTGCGCGCCGTGCTCCCAGAAATAGCGCAGCACACCGGAGGCGATCCGACGGGCCTGGCCGGGGGGCAGCGGGTTGAGGCCGTTTAGCGACGCCCAGCCGAGCCCAGCCAGTTCGGCAAACCGGTAGGAGAGTGACCGTCCCCACGGCACCGGGCCTCCGTCGCGACCGATCGAATACGGATAGCTGCGCATGAACTCCTTGGTCGCCTGCGTGAGCCGCGCACCGAAGTGTTCGCGCCAGATGGGATCAACGTGGTAGATCGCGCCGTTGTAGAGGTGGAAGCCCCAGGCGTTGTACTTGTCGAAGCTGAGGTTGCTGCCGTCGATGTACCATCCGTCTCCACGGTACCAGTTGAACAGCCGCTCCAGCCGGGCGGTGTGCTGCTCGCGCGGTGGCTTCCGCCCATGCTTTTCCAGCAGCGGCACCGGCAAGGCATGGAAGTAGTAGTGGTTGTTGTCGTATGACCGGGCGGCGGCGAGTTGCTCGAGGTAGTCGAGAATGTGCTCCCGCTGGTCAGACGTGAACGGCTCCCAGAAGTACTTCGGACTCAGCCAGGCTCCGAGCGCAAAGATTGAGCCGGCGTGTTCACCTCCTTCGGGTGGTCCCCAGTAGTTGGAGCTGGCGGGATCCAGCGTCTGCATCATGCCGCGGCGGAAGGGCTCGGTGATCGATCCGTCGTAACCGGGCACGGTGTCACGGCCGGTCGCGCCGGAGTAGATCACACTCAGCATCATGATGCGTTCAAAGGCCTGTCGCGCCACGCCGATGGAACCGGGCGGCGCCACGCCGGCATTAAAGACGGTCTCCCCCGTCGGATGCGGCAGTTTCGGCAGGCCGGTCGTACGGTCAAAATAGGGCAGCACGCCCGCGAGCAGGCGCTCGGTGATTTCGAGCCAGTGCTCGCGGGTGTAGCCGGTGTACGGGCTCCGGGTGTGGTCGGGCGGAGTTTTAAGCGCGGTGCGGTCGGGAGGCGGCGCGGCCGTGGCGGCCAGCGCTGTCGCCATCACACAGGCGAGAAGCAGGTGTCTCATGGGTGAACTGGGGTTGTAGGGAAAAGAAAATTACTCGACGCCGACGGCCCCGCTGTCTCCGCGCCGGGGATCGCCGACACCAATCCGGCGGCCGGTGATGGGATCGATCCCCACGGAGTTGGCGGCGCCCTGTGTCGCCCCTTCGTAGGACTCGCGTGCCTTGACGGTGTGACCGCGGCTGCGCAGCTCGGCCGCGATCTCTTCAGGCAGGCCGTTCTGCTCGTAGGTCAATGCGTCCGGCATCCACTGGTGATGGATGCGCGGCGCGGCCACGGCGTCCTTCAGCGGCATTTCGAGATCGATCATGTGGGTGAGAACTTGCAGGACCGTATTGATGATGGTGGGACCACCCGGGCTGCCGGTGGCGAGCAGCAGCTGCCCGTCCTTGAACACGAGGGTCGGCGTCATGGACGAGAGCGGGCGTTTGCCTGGGGCGATTGCGTTCGCCTCGCCTTGCAGCAGCCCGAACATGTTGCGCACACCCACCTTGGAGGTGAAGTCGTCCATTTCGTTGTTCATCAGCACGCCCGTGCCGGGAATCGTCACACCGCTGCCGTAGTTGCCATTCAACGTGTACGTATTCGCGACGGCGTTACCGGCGGCGTCGACAATGGAGAAATGTGTCGTCTCGAGGGCCTCCGCGAGGATGGGAGTCGGCGCGCCGATCTGGTCGCTCGGGGTCGCCCGCGCCGGATCGAAGTCCTGCATCAGCCGGGCCGGGTACGCGGGCGAGAGCAACGCCTGGACCGGCACCGAAACAAAATCCGGATCGCCCAAGAACTCGGCGCGAACGCGGAAAGCCCGTCGCATGACCTCGGTGAAAAGGTGATAGCGATCGGCCGAAACCGCCCCGAGCGCGCGCACGTTGTGCGGTTCGAGCATCGCGAGCATCTGCAGCAAGGCGATACCGCCGGAGCTGGGCGGCGGCATGGTAACGATGTCGTAGCCGCGGTAGCTTCCACGCAGCGGCACGCGCTCGCGCACGCGGTATTCGGCGAGATCGGCGGCGGTCAATGTGCCGCCGTTCTTCTCCATCGCCGTCGCAATCAGCCGTGCCGTTTCACCGTGGTAGAACCCCGCGGCCCCCTCGCGCTGCACCCGTTCCAGTGTGCTGGCCAGTTCTGGTTGCAGCCAACGGTCGCCGGCCTGCCGAAACTTGCCGTCATCCAGGAAGATTCGGCGCGTCTCCGGTTCCAGTCCGAGGAGCCGGGTGTGGGCTCGCAAGTGCGCTGCGGTGGCCGAGGACACGACGTGACCCTCCGCCGCCAGCCGGCGGGCCGGTTCAACCAACGTGCTCCACGAGACCCGGCCGGAGCCGTAGTTATCAAAAGCATACGCGAGGCCGGCCACCGTGCCCGGCACACCACTGGCGCGCCAACCGAGGGTGGAGGAGCCGGCGCCCCGTCGCACGTCGCCGTCCTCGTCCAGGTACATGTCGGCCGTGGCCGCGCGCGGGGCGGTCTCGCGGTAGTCGATCACGACTTGGCGCCCCCCCGCCAAATGCACCAGCATGAACCCGCCGCCACCCAGGTTGCCCGCCTGCGGGTAGACCACGGCGAGGGCGAGTCCAGTGGCGACAGCAGCATCGACCGCGTTGCCGCCCTGCGCCAACACCTCCGCGCCGATCTCAGAGGCCAGTACGTGGGAGGACGCCACCATGCCGCGAGAACCTTCTACCGGAGCGGTCGCTGCCGGTGCCCGAACGGTCACGAGCAGAGTGGCGATCAGAAGACTCACACGACGTCGGCGGGGAAGGAAGGTCATGGCGGAAGATTTGGTTGCGTCAGGAAACACAGCGTTCGCAGCAGACGGCGTGCAATTTCGCGCGAGCGAAGTGCGTTTGGCCTGACTTACAGTTGGGCTGGAGCCGCGTCCATCACGCAGCGGAAGCCGATCATGCCGGACCGGTCGCGGCCCGGGGCCATGAGCAGGTACTTGGAATGATGGTCGTTGCGCGGGGAATTGGGGAAGTACCAGCGGGAGAGACTCGGCCGGTAGCAACTGCCGCCGCGCAGGATCGCGAACCGAGTGTGCTCGTCGGTGTATTCATCCGTCCACTGGAAGACGACGCCCGCCAGGTCGCGCACGCCAAAGGGGCTGTTGCCAGCGGGGTGCGCGCCGACGTCCGGCAGGGTGGGCAAGGTGCGTCCCCGGGCCATCGCCGGCCGCGCGCCCGGAGCATCGGCGTCGTTGCCCCAAGGATACAACAGCCCGTCGATGCCCTGCGCCGCGTATTGCCATTCCCATTCACGGGGCAACCGTTTGCCGGCCCACTTGGCGTAGGCGCGAGCGTCCTCGAGGGAGACCCATACCACCGGCTGATTCGCCGTGCCCTCCGGATAACGGCCGTCGGTCCAGTGCTTCAGGAAATTGTGGTCATCGGCCGGCCGGTAGCGGGTGGCGGTGAGGAAGCGGTGAAAATCGGCGTTGGTCACGAGATCTCGATCGATCCAGAAGGACGGGATCGACAGCACGTGTGCGTGGTGGCGCCGCGCGTCCGGCTCCCAGGGATACTGCACGCCGACCCCGGCATGATTGCCGCCCTCGATCTGCAGACCGGAGATGCGAAACGTGAACGCCTCGACCGCGGGAATGCGAATCATGCCAGCGGGCTCGTTTGCCGGAACGGCCGTCGGGGTGACCTCTGTCAATCGCTGCGGGAGCGGTTTCCATTCGGCCGAGTAGGAGTGGAGCGGACGCCCCGACCGGGCGCGCATCGTCTCGAGCAGCAGCTGCAAGCCGGGCTGCTGGGCGCCCGGAGCGAGGGCGAGAATCGCGCCGAAACCGTGGCGCTCGAACGGGAACGAAAGCACGGCGCGTCCGTTGCGCCGTGCCGGCGTCAGTTCCTGCCCATGCCAAAGGTCAAAATAACGCGTCCCGTCGCGGTCCGAAACCGACAGCTGCGGGCCGTCGATGTCGTAGCCGTTGCGGCTGATGAGCGTCCACAAGGTGGCGTTGCCCCCGGGAAATTTCGACGCGTACACGTAAGTCTGAAGGGTTGGCGTGTGCGGCTCCCAGTTCGGACTGGAGAGCAGGTCCGGAAAGGCGCGCTGCACCGTGGCGATACGACGCAGGGTCTCGGCGTCCCGTTCCGTAATGCCGTTCCAGATACCCCAGATGTTCTCCCAGCTGACAGAGCCAATGCCATTGAAGAACGCGAGTTGCAGCTCGGGCCGCCGATCCATCGCCCAGCGGTTATGGATCATCGGGCGGTGGCGCGGCTCGATCCATTTGGTGCGGCTGACGCTGGGGACGCTGGCGTACGGCCAGATCCAGTCGTCCCAGTTGGCGCCGTCGCGGAACCACTTGGCCCAGCTGGAATGATTCCAGCCGAGCAGCTCGTCGCCGAACGGATTCTCCGATTGCACGACCAAGGGCGTGCCGTGCCGCTGCGCCGCCTCCGACACGGTGCGTGGCACTCCGGCGAGCGTGTCGCCCAGGAATCCGTCGGCTCCCAGTTCGGCGACAAATCGGGCGTAATCGGCGAGGTTGAGTTCACCTTCGTCACGGCTGCCCCGATCCCACGGCAGGATGGGGAGCCACACGCGCACCCCGCGTTTCTGGAACTCCGCGATCGTCGACTTCAGTCCCTCCAAGCCACCCGGAAGGTCGCGCAGGAAGTCATACTGGTTGCGATCATCGACCCCGATGTTCGGGTAGCCCGACCAGATGATGACGCTGTCAGCGCCGCCGTAGCGCTCCTCGAGGTCCGCGAGGAAGCGATCCACCGTGTAGCGATTGTTCGTGACGTCGTAGAAGTACCGGTCCTCGACCATCGCCTTGCCTTGGACAAAGGCGCTCTTCAGCCACGCCAAGTCGGGATTGTCGTAGTCCGACCAAGGATACCCGACCCGCACGCGCTGTTCGGCGCGCCACAGGCGGAGGTCGGCGATCCACGCCGGGAAATCCGCTGGGGAGAGGGGTCCGGGGATCTGCGCCGCGTCGCGTTTGGGATTATACGCTGGCACGAACTGGGTGTCCTGCGCCGGCAAAGGCAGGGCGGCGCCGACGGCGAGGGCCAGGCAGCAGAGGCGGGAGCGCCAGGTGGACGAGGGGGCCAGGTGGAGCATGGGGCTCAACGTGATTTTAAGAGGTAGGTGCCCGGCCGGAGCCGCGTGACGAAGGTGTGACCGGGCGCCTCGATCGACATCATGGCGCGGAGCGCACCTTGTTCCCACAACGCGTGGTCGCCGGGTGGGAGGTCGGTCAGGATGACGAGAGCGCGGCCGTCCGCACCCGCGTCCTGTTCGGCGATGACAAAACTCGCGCCCGCCGGGACCGGATTCCGGTCGGCGCTGGCGAGAAAGAGGCGGTCATCGATCGCGGCGCCAATCAGGCCGGACGCCTCGACGGCGCGCACGGGCGATGGTGTCGCGCCCGTATCCATGACTTGATACACCTGCAGGAACTGCGTGGCCGCGGAGCCTGATTTGTCGCCAATTTCCAGGCGCCACGCGCCCGCTTCGACGCCCGCCATCGGCTCGGGAATGTTGGGCGTGGCCGGAAAGTTCTGTCCGCCGGCGACGAACTCCTGGCCGGGTCCGCCGATCTTGCGGATGTCCAGGTCGTCAGCGCGCGGCAGCAGCGTCGTCTGGACGAGCTGCCCGTTGGCCGGCTCGGTTTCGACCCACACGCGCAAGTGTGGAGCCTGCGGACCCTCGGACGTATCGAACACCCCGCGACCGTCGCCACCCTGGCGGCGCACGATTAGCTTCGCCGAGTGCAAGCCCTGCTCTAGGGCGCGGTGCAGCCAGGCGGTGACGTTGGGCAGCGGCAGTTCCTCTCTTTCGATGGAGGCTTCGGCGAGGCGTTGCTCACCGGCCCACACTTCGACGCTACCCGAACGGCTCCAGGGCACGCGGCAGTACAACTCGGCCTGGATGACGTTGCGCCCCTGCAGGCCCGAAAGGTCAAAGGCCAGCGTCGCCTCGGACGCGGACGTGTTCTCCAGTGTCGCCGGCGCCCAGCGGAGGATTTCGATCTGCGGTGTGGTCCGTGTGACCGTGGCCACATTGCCCGTCACGCGAGGTTCCTCGACGCTGTGGAGCAGTGCCACTTTGCGTTGATCGGCGCGCACCGACTCCACGCGATCGAGGACCACGAGCACGGCGGGAGCTTCGGTACGAGCGAGCGGGAGGAATGCCATGGTGCGCGAGACGTGCCGCGCCTTCTCGTCGGAGTAGGCCGGCGTGAGATCGCCTTTGATCAGGCTGACTTCCGGCGCCTGTGGGTTGGGTCCGATGAACACCGATGTGACGTGGGCCGTGCGCGAGCTCTGCTCCCAGAACTCCTCCATGTCGAACGCACCTTCCAGTGCGCGCTGGCCGCCGTCGTTGGCGATGGGCCGGCCGGCAAAGGTGAAGCTCTCGCTCGGCTCCTCGATCAGCAGCGCGTTGTGCGCGACGGTTCGGCGAAAGTAGTTCGCAAAATGCGGGCTGCCGTAGGCGCCGGTCGTGGAGGCGTACATGCCGGAATCGATCGCCAGGCTGCCGCGGTAGAAGAGCTGGAACTGTCCCGAGTCCGCATGCTGGTGGTTGTCGAAGCGGTGCGTGCCGATTTTGAGGTACGCCACCGCATCGCGGGACGACGGACCAACGTTCCAGCCGGTTCGGGCGACGATTGCACCCATCGGGCTGGGAAAATAGCGCGATAGCGGCAGGTGGGCCTGCGCGGCGCTTTCGACCTGGTCCGGACGGAAGATGATCTGCAGCACGGGATCAACGGGATCATCGTGCCACTGGAACTTGGTTTCGACGGTCTGCAGCTGCCGCCGCCACTGCGCCGCAAACTGCGGGTCTCGGAAGAGGGCGGTGTAGTGGAGCCAGTGATGCGCTGGTGGCGACCAGTAGCTGCCAAGCGGGCGCGTGCTGCCGTAGTAGTCGTCGCCATCCTTGATCATGCCACCGTCCGGACGGCGGAGATAGAGGTAGAAGTAGGGCACCTGACCCATGGCGGACAAGCTCCACGGCACGCCACTCTCGACCCCCTGCAGCCAGAGCGCTGACCAGATTTCGCCGCCAAAACGGCCGGCGCCGTACGCGTTGCCCTGGTGATGCGCATGGCCGGGATAGACAAACTCGCGGGCCGGCGCGTATTCACGATAAAACTTCCCGGCGATGATCTCGTAGACCTCCGGGTCCTCGTCCGCGATCGCGAGCGCCATGGCGAACATGTCGCGCAGCAGTTGCATGCCGGAGCTGTGACCCGCGATGGAGCCCGGCACGCGGGGCGGGAAGCCCATCTCGAGGGAACTGGAGTGCGCCCGCAGCATGCGACACAACTCGGTCCGCTCCGCCGGAGTGAGGGCGTCATAACACCAGTCGTACACCTGCGCCACGACCGAGAGGCAGCGACCGATGGCCTGGCGTTCGAAGTAGGTGGGTTTTTCGGCCGGGCCGGAGTCGCCGAGCAGCCGGTGAGCGAGCGCGATCGCCGCTCGTTTCTCGGAAGGATCGTCATGCACGAGCGCGAGAAGGGCCGCCGCCTCGGCCGCCCGCATCACGGCAAGATCGTAGCGCGGCTCAGGACGATGGTCCGCGGGCAGGGACGCGCGACGGCGCAGCTCCGTCCAGATCGGTTGCAGCGCTGGGTCCTGCTCGGAGGCCCGCAGCCGCGGAAGATCGGCTGCGCTCACCAACAACCGTGGGTGACCCGTCGGTGCGGGTGGAAGAGGGTCAGCGCGCAACGACAGGGTGGTCGCGACGGCGCACAGCGCGAGCAGCACGGGAAGGATGCGAGGGGACAGCATGACAAAAGGGCGAGGGGCGAGGGAACAGGTTAAGATCGTGCAACGGCCTCACGACCCCGCAGCCGTTCCGCCGATCTTCGGGGCGGCCAGGAGGAGGGGTGAGGTCCGATCGAGCGCGCACACAAGGCGGCGAGGGCGGGCAGTGCCGCCAGCAGGCGTCGGCCAGGTGAACTCGCTCCGATCATTCACCGCCCACCGTGGGAATCGGGGCCAACAACTCAATGCTCAAATGCGCGTTGGGACTGCTGCGGGGGGCGGTGAGGCCAAGGTTACTTTCGCTCAGAGTAACCCACCGCCTTAAGGCTCAAAAGTGGCTTGCCAAGATGGGAGCCGGTTCCGAGCATCGCGTCAAAGACGCATTGGAGTCCTGTTGATGAATTGCCCTGTTTACCCCGTCCCGCCGCCGATGGACTGCACCGTCCGAAAGGGGCGACAGTGGAGGCTACGGCTGGTGGGGCTCTTCGGTGTTTTTGCACTGCCCGTGACGGCCGCAGAGTACCATGTGTCGCCGCGCGGCGATGACCAGGCGGTGGGTTCCGCGGAGCAGCCGTGGCGCACGTTGGGCAAGGTCAATTCCACCCTGCAGCCGGGTGACATCGCGATCTTCCACGCCGGGGACTACGACGGCGCCATTGATCCGGAGCGTTCCGGAAAGGCGGGTGCCCCGATCATTTACCGCGCGGCCGAACGCGAGGCCGCGGTGATCCTTGGGCAGCCGGAGCTTGGTGAGAATGGTGCCTGCGTTCGGCTGATGAACCGGCAGCACATTGAAATCGATGGTTTTGCGCTGCTGCCGGTGGCGGGGCGGCTGATGCACGTCGAGGGCTCGCGTCATCTGGCCGTGCGGCGGTCGCGGCTTGAGAACGCGAGCCTCGCGTGGGAGTCGATCCTGATGCGGGACGTGCAGCACAGCCGGTTTGAGGAGTTGCGGGCCGGCCGGACGATGCGCATCGGCGGCAACTGGGGCCACGTCACCGGCAACCTCTGGGACGTTTACGCGAGTTCACACCTGGTTTTCCAGCGTATCCATTTCCATCGCACGGGCCACCACTCGCTTGGCCTCTGGCACGATTCGCACGACATCGTCATTCGGGAGTGCGTGTTTGACGGCATCTGGGGCCGCAACTTCGAGTTCGCGTCGCCGATCCGCCTCCTGGTCGAGCAGTGCGTCATCACCCAGGCGTTTGACGGGGCGAACTCCGCCGACAGCCGCGCCAAGTTCCTCGCGCGCGACGCCATTTTCCGCCACAATCTCGTGCATCACAACTACGGCGGCCCGCTCGCGGCCACCGTGTGGGACCCACAGGACTTTTTCCCGAAACTGGCGCTGCGCCGCACGCGGATTTACCACAACACCTACGCGGATAATTACGAGGAGGCGTGGGGCTTCGGGCAGCCGCAGGGGCAGCGCGGGCAAGGCCAGGTGAGCGACAACGTATTCCAGAACGAGAACTTCGCCTTCAACGGCCTCGGGGGCGTCGAGACTGCCCTCAAGGTGCGGATGAACACGCCAAGTTCGAACGAGTTCCGCTCGAGCAATTTCTTCAGCGGGACCGCCGGCGCCGCGACGATCGGCTTCTCGCCGAGTGGGGTGCCCGGCACGCCGACGGAAGCGTTCGCGCGGACGCCGGGAGAGGCCAACACGGTGGGCTTGGTGCGCTTTGTTGGCAGCCTGGCGGTGGATCCGGCCTTCGTTGATCGGGCCAAGGACGACTATCGGTTGAGCCCGGGCAGCCCGCTGATCGACGCCGGTCAACCGCTGGCGCGGACGACGCATGCCGGCTCAGGTCGGATCATTCCGGTCGACGACGCGGCGTGGTTTTACGATGGATACGGAATCGAGGGCGAGGTGGGTGACCTGATCGTTCTCGGCGCCGATCAGCGGCCGGCCCGGGTGGTGTCGGTGGACCCGGAGTTTTCCACGGTCACCGTCGATCGGGACCTGAGCTGGGAAGAGGGCGAGACGGTGACGCTGCCTTATGCGGGGGCGGCGCCGGACATCGGGGCTTATGAAGCCGGAGCGGAGCACGAAGCCTGGTACCGAGCGCCTCGTGAATGGCGCGAAACGCGTATCCTGACGATGGCGACTGCCGAGGAGGTGGTTGTTCGGACCACGTTCGAGCCGGAGGAGCTTGAGGACTGGTTCATGTTCTGGAACTTCACGCGCCGTGTGAACTCGACGGCCAGGCTCGACGAGACCACGGCTGGCGGCGGCCGGCGCTCCGTGCGGATCGAGGCCACGGGCCCGGGCGCGACGCTAGGCGCGGATATCCGGCCGGCGGAGTGGCTGATCGATCGTTTTCCGACCGTCCGGTTCAAGTACCGGATCCCGCCGGGCACGCCGGTGGGGCTTTGGCTGGTCGGATTCCGCGATACCCAGCGCGTGTGTATCGGGGGAACGGCGACGCGACGGGTCGTCGGGGAGGTTGATCTCGGACTGTGCACGCTGGTCGATGATGACGCCTGGCACGAGGTCGAACTCGACGCGCGGCTGATCCGGCAGGTCCATCCCGACATCGACGTGCTGTTCGCCTTGGAGTTCTACACGCATATGAATGGGGCGGAGAACGACCGCTTCTGGTTCGACGATTTTGTGATCCTGCCGGCTGCTCCCGCCCACCAACCCTGACCCCTTTCCCCTCCATGCCCTTGCCCCGTTCCTCCTGCTTTCTGCTCCTCGCGACCTTCCTGGCCGTGGTCGCGCGTCTGGGCGCTGCCGCTCCTGAAAACCTGCTGCCAAATCCGGAGCTGAAGGCGGGTGCCGACGGGGTGCCGGCGTCCTGGACCTTCTGGACGCCGCGACCGGCCCTCGCGCCGGTCGGCGAAGTGGCCCAGCGTGACGGCGCGTCGGTCCTTTCCGTCCGCGCCCGGGACACCGCCTCCATCGGCAAGTGGATGACCCTCGTGCCGGGAATCAAGGGTGGCCAGCACTACCGGCTGGAGGTCCTGCACCAGGCGGAGCAAGGCATCACCGAGGCCAGCAGCGTGCTCGTCGTTCTCTCCTGGTACCGCACGGCCACGGGCGAGGGGGAAATCCAGCGCGACTACGTCTTGCGGACGGGAGAGGAGAATGGCTGGGCGCGCAGCGCCCGCACCGTCCAGGCGCCGGCGGACGCACAGACGCTTCGTGTTGAGTTTGCCCTGCGCTGGGCGCCGGCGGGCAAGTCGGTCGTATTCAAGGCCCCGCGACTGACGATGGCGGAGCCCCCTGCGCCGCGCACCATCCGGGTGGTCACCACCCGGATTCAGCCGGACATCCCCACGGCCACCGTTGATGGCAACATGAAGCTCGTCGCCGAGATGTTCGACCGGGTCGGTCCGTTGCAGCCCGACGTCGTGGTGTTCTCCGAGAACATCGGCACACGATTCGTGAAGGGGCCGTTGGCGGGCAAGGCGCAGCCGATCCCGGGTCCAATCACGAACGTGCTGGCCGAGAAGGCGCGGAAGTACCGTACTTACGCCATCATTACGCTGCTCGAGGCGAATGGTGACCTGTTTCACAACACGCTCGTGTTGATCGACCGCGAAGGCCGGATCGTCGGTCGATACCGCAAAATCCATCTGACGATTGGGGAAGGGGAGAACGGACTGACACCGGGCAACGAATACGCGGTGTTCGACACGGATTTTGGCAAAGTGGGGCTGCTCACCTGCTGGGACAACTGGTTCAGTGAGAGCGCCCGCGCGCTGCGCCTGAAAGGCGCGGAGATGATCTTCATGCCGCTGGCCGGTGATAGTTCGGCGACCCACTGGGACGCGTCGTGGAGGTCTCGCGCGATCGAGAACGGCGTCTGGTTCGTCACTTCGTCGACCGTGACCGACGCGCCCAGCAGGATCATCAATCCGCAGGGTGAAGTCGTCGCGGACGCCACCGGCAACTTCGCTTACGCCGTGGCGGAAGTGGATCTGAACCAAGAGTGGCGCCAGCGCTACATGTCCGTGGGCAACGGATACGGCGAGCCCGCGCGCTTCCTGGTGAAGGAACGTCGTCCCGATACGTACCCGTCCCTGATGACGTCGGACGTGCCCGAAACCGATCCTCAACCTTGAGACCGGCGAACGCTTCACGGTCCGCCTCATCGTCCCCTGGTCGTTTGTCAACCCGCTGACTTGATGAAGAAGTCTGTTGTCTCGCTCCTCTCCTGCCTTCCGCTCGCAACGGCG
>JAEWIY010000190.1 GCA_023386835.1 Verrucomicrobiota bacterium | reverse complement strand
TCGCCACGCAGAACCCGGTCGACTACGAGGGCACCTTCCCGCTGCCGGAAAGCCAGATGGACCGGTTTCTCATGCGCATCCACATCGGGTATCCACGTCCTTCCGACGAGTTGGAGATTCTGCGGAGCGCGCGCACCAACTACGACGCGATCAGCGTCAACCCGGTGATCACGCGGGGTGAGTTGCTGCAGGCACAGCAGCTCGCACGGCAGGTTTTCATCGAGGACAGTGTGCTCGACTACATCCTCAAGATTGTCGGCGCGACCCGCACGGAGGCCGAGTTCAAGTCCGGCATCAGCGTGCGCGGTGCCCTCGCGCTCAAACACGCCGCCCAGGCCCGGGCGCTGCTGTCGGGTCGCGACTTCGTCCTGCCGGACGACGTCACCCACCTGATGGTGCCGGTCTTTGGGCATCGGCTGGCGCTGGTCCGGCAGACCAGCGACGCCTTGGAGGAGCGCCGCGCCGTGGCCGCCGTGCTCCAGCGCATCGCGAGCGCGATCCCGCAACCGGTTTGAGCGTAGTTGCGCTAGCATGACACAACTGCGGGAACCCACCGTTGACCCGCGCAGCGCCGGAACCCGCGCCCCGGGCGGCGCGTGGTCCGGCCCCGGCAGTTGGCGCCGCTCCCGCCGCCCGCGTCGGCCGTTCAGCTGGAGACGCGTGCTCTGGTCGATGCTGTATCCGGAGCGTCGCCGCCGGATCATGCCGACCGTGTCGGGTGCCCTGCTGATCGCGTTGACCGTCAGCCTCGGCGTCGCGGCCTACAACACGGCCAGCAACATTCTCTTCATCACGCTTTCGCTGCTGTTGAGCAGCCTCGTGCTCAGCGGTGTGCTCTCCTGGCTCAACCTCCACCGGGTCGCATGGCGCCTGCAGGCGGTGCCGCCGCTTCGGGTTGGGCAAACCGCGACCGCCGCGGTGCAGGTGCGCAATGACAAGCACTGGGTGCCGACCTACGGCCTCTGGTTTGAAGTGCGCAGCTCAAGCCTGCCCACGGGCACGCGCGTGGTGCTGCAGGACCGGCTGGACCCCGGGGCGCAGGCCACGCTCGAGTGGACGTTCCGGCCCGTTCGGCGCGGTCGTGAACGCATCGAACTCACCGGGGTCGGCTCGCTCTTCCCCTTCGGTTTCCTGCGCAAGGTGCTTGGAACCGCCTTGGAGGAGGAGGTCATCGTCTGGCCCGCTCCGCTCGAGTACGAACGCTTCTCCGTGGCCGCGCCCGAGCGTCCGCTCAGCGGACAGCAGGTTTCCCGGATCGGCCAGAACGGCGACCTGCTCTCGCTGCGACGCTACTCCGCCGGCGATTCGCATCGGCTCATTCATTGGAAGGCGAGCGCGCGACTGCGGACGCTGATGGTGCGGCAGTTTGCCACCGAATCCGAGGAAGGCCTCTCACTCTGGCTGGACACCTCCGCGGGACTGTGGCCCCGCCCGGAGCAGTTTGAGCGGCTCTGCGGACTTGTCGTTTCGTTGGCTGAGGAACTCTTCAAGACCGGACGTCTCGGCTCGGTCGCCATCAACCAAGGCACGGCCCAACCGATCCGGCGCCTGCGTGACCTGGAGGCATTCTTCGACCAAGTGGCCGTGCTGGAACCGACCGACCTGCCACCGCGCTATGCCCCGGCCGGGGCGGTGACCCGCACGCGCCGCCACTTGTTGACCTTCGCGCCGCAAGGCACCCACGGAGTGATTGCCCATGTCGACGGACAACCCGCGGCCGCAGCTTAGTCGCGACGATCTCGCGCGTTTGCAGTGGCTGCTGGGCAGCCTGCTGGCGCTGCTGAGCGCCACGACGGTCTTCTTTCTGGAGGTCAATGCCTGGCTGCTCGTCTTCGGCATCACGGTGCTGGCGGTGACCGGGCTGCTGCGTCCCACCTGGCCGGCGCGCGTGCCCCGCTGGGTGCATCGCCTGGCGTTCCCGGTCATGTTCGCGACTCTTGCGCTGGACCTGTATCTGACGCGTGAGCCACTCGCGGCGCTGATCCGCCTCGACCTGATCCTGATCCTGTATCGCTTGATGGGATACCGCAGCCGGCGCGAGGATCTCCAGTTGATCGTGCTCGGGCTGTTCCTGCTAATCGTCGGAGGAGTCCTGTCGGTTTCGATCGCCTTCGCCGCCCAGATCGTCGCGTTCGCCGCCTGCGCCCTGCTGTTCCTGTTTGTGCTCACTTTGGCTGACGCGCCGGGCGGCGCTCCACCACCCGGCGAGGTGCCCGCCTGGGCGCGGGCGCGCTGGGGCGACGTTTTTCACCGTCTCCGCGCCGCCTCGGACTGGCGGATCGCGGCGCTCTTCACCGGGCTGTTCGCCGGCATGATCGTCATCTCCGGGCTGCTGTTCATGGCCATCCCGCGCTTCGAGATCGAGAACAGCCTTTTCCTCGACCGGCTGATCAGCCGGAAATCGCGTAGCGGCTTCTCCGATACCATCAAGTTCGGCGAGGTGACCGCCATCACGCAGGACAACAGCCTGGCCGTGACGGTGGACAACATCGACGATCCGGGCCGCCTGCCGTTCACGCCCTACTGGCGCATGGTCGTGCTGGAGGACTACACCGGCGGCGGTTTCGCGATGTCCCCCGGCGGCCGCAGCACCTTGCTGGGGCGCCGCCCGCGGACCCGCGATGTGCCGGACGTGGCCCCCACCGAGACGGGCGTGTCGGCGACGATTTTCCTCGAGGCCGGCGTCAGCCGGTTCCTGCCCCTGCTCGGGCCTTACCAGCAGCTGGACTTTGAAACGCCGCAGAGTTTTGGCACCGATGATCGTAAAAGCATCGTGGCCCTGCAGCGCGATCCGAGTCGCATGCTGCCGTATCGTGTGACGCAGATGGTGGCTGCGACGACTTTGCCGGATCCGGGCTTTGCCGCGGCCCTGGCCAATAATCCGCGAGGCCGCTGGCCGGCGATGACGTTGAACCTGGCCGCACCCGACGACCTGGATCGGCTGCAGCGGATCGTCGAACAACTGCTCGCCGGCGACCGAAACATTCCCGTCGCCGAATTTGCCGATCGCGCGACGCGTTGGCTCGAAGAGCGGCACAGTTATTCGCTCGAAAGCACGCTACCGGCCGGAGCCGGCGATCCGCTGGTGCGCTGGATCGACTCCACCACGCCGGGCCACTGCGAGTTTTTTGCCGGCGCACTCGTCCTGCTCGCGCGGAGCGCCGGTTATCCCGCCCGAGTGGTGACTGGCTTCAAGGGCGGGACGTGGAACGGCTACAGCCAGAGTTTTATGATTCGCAACAGCAACGCGCACGCGTGGTGCGAGTTGTTCGACGCCAGCACGGCTCAATGGGTGCGGGTTGATCCCACCCCCGGAGCCGAAGCCGCCAACCGCATCGGCGATGAGGCGGGCGAAGCCGGTCGCGAGCGCCGGATATTCGATACAGGTTGGCTGGCGCGCTGGGAGAGCCTGCGGGTGTTCTGGTACCGCCGGATCGTCAACTTCGACCAGGAATCCCAGGTGGAACTGACCGCCGCCGCGCGTCGCCTGCTGCAATCGAGCGCCGAACGGCTGCGCACGTGGATCGATGCCCGGGCAGAACAACTTCATCGATGGATCTCCCGTCCCTGGGGCCTGGATCGATTCGCCCGCTGGGCGGGTTGGATCGGCGGCGCCGTGATATTGGCCTGGGTGTGGCGACGGTTTGGGCGGGGCCGCTGGTTGCGCTGGCGGAGTGTGCACGTTCCCCGCCGCTCGGATCCGGTTCGTCGCGAAGCGGGCCGTTGGCTCAGTCGCTGGCACGCGACGGGGGCAACCGAACTCGATCCGGCCGTTCAAGAGGCGTTGGAGCGGCTGCGTTACGGCCACCAAACGACTTGGCCCGACCCGGCGGCGACCTTCCGCGCCGCCAAGCGAGCCCTCCGCGCGCGTGGTCGTTCGCGCCCACGCTCGGGTTAACCTGCGGGCCTCACCCAGCCGTTCAGCTGGTCCAGTCGATCCGCTCGATCGCCTCGGCCAACTGCAGATCCTTCGCTGTGACGACGTTGCCCGCGTGATGCGTCGTCAGCCGGATCGAGACCCGATCGTAAACATTGGTCCACTCCGGATGGTGGTTCAGCGCCTCCGCCTCAAAAGCGACCCGCACCATGAACGAGATCGCCTCGCGGAAGCTGCCAAATTCAAAGTCACGGACGAGCGCCTCCCCGTCCCGCCGCCACTGCGGCAACGCGGCGAGGCGCCGCTCAATCTCCTGTCCCGAAAGAGGTTGGTCGGCCATGCCGCACCGTACGGCGCCGAGGAGCTCCGTCAACCGGTGGACGAACGCCGTTTGGCTGATTGGAGCGTCCGGGTTGCGCCTTGTCATCCACAGCCTGACTCCTAGGCTGCGACGCTTTGCCACATGCCTGCCCTTCCGCCTGACCGAGTCCCCAACCATGTGGCCATCATCATGGACGGAAATGGGCGCTGGGCCAAACAACGCGGCCTGCCCCGCCTGGAGGGACATCGGCGGGGTGTTGAAGCCGTGCGCGCCTCGATCGATGGTGCGCGGGAGCTGGGAATCCGTTACCTGACGCTCTACGCCTTTTCGGTCGAGAACTGGCGACGACCCAACGAGGAGATCAGCGGGCTGATGAGCCTGTTGGATTACTTTCTGAAACGGGAAACCTCGACGCTCGTTAAGAACCGCATCCGCCTGCGCACGATCGGCCAGACGGCCAACCTGCCTCCCACCGTGCGGGACGAGTTGAACCGTGCCATCGAGCTCACGCAGTCCTTCGACGAGTACACGCTCGTGCTCGCGTTGAATTACGGTTCGCGGACGGAAGTGGTCGATGCAGCCCGCGCGTATGCGGCCGCGATCGCCTCGGGCAAGATCGCGGCGGATGACCGTTCTTGGGAGACGTTCGCCCGCCACCTGTACACGGCCGATCTGCCGGATCCGGACCTTGTGATCCGCACCTCTGGCGAAACCCGGGTCAGCAACTTCCTCCTGCTCCAGGCGGCCTACGCGGAGTTCGTTTTTACGCCGGTGCTCTGGCCGGACTTTACGACAGCCGATTTGCACGCAGCGGTTGCAACCTATGCAACTCGCGAACGGCGGTTTGGTCAGACCAGCGATCAGCTCGCCCGTCCTGCCGCGCCCGCTCCTGTGATCGTGTCGCGTTGAGGGGCGGCACAGCACGCGCGATCCACGCCACGATGGGTAAACGTATTCTCAGCACCTTCCTCCTCTGGGCGGGCGTTATCCTTTGCATCCGGTTTCTGGGCGCCACCGGCGGGGTGTGGCTGGTGACGGCCATCGCCGTGCTCACGCTGCGGGAGTTCTACGAGTTGTTGCGGCGCATGGGCATGGTGCCGTTCAGCCGCTTCGGCTTGGCCCTCGCGACAGCCATCTGTCTCGCGCCGCTCTACCTCGAACCGTACGGGCTGCGCGCCGAGTACTTCGTGGCACTGGCGGTGATCCTCTTTTCGATCCGCATCCTTCGCGAACGCGGCGCGCAAGTCCGCGTCGAGACCCTGGCTTGGACGCTGTTCGGCGTGGTGTACGTGCCGTTCATGCTGCAGTACCTCGCGCGCATCATCCTGATCAACGAGCCGATGCAGGCAACGGGCTTGGTCCTTTGTGTGTGGCTGATCGCGGTGACGAAGTTCTGCGACGTGGGAGCGCTGCTGGCGGGCATGGCTTTCGGGCGGCACAAAATGGCGCCCAATATCAGCCCGAAGAAAACGTGGGAGGGCGCGATCGGCGGTCTGGCCGTTTCGATGGCGGTGGGCGCCGGCATTGCGATCGGCTGCCGCGATTACCTGCCGTCCAGCTTCCAACCATGGCTCGCTGCCTTGCTCGCGCTGCCGCTGGCCGCGCTGGCGATCGTGTCCGATCTCGTGGAGTCGATCATTAAGCGCCGGGCGGACGCGAAGGACGCGGGCCAAACGATTCCCGGCATCGGCGGGGTGTTTGACCTCTCCGACAGCCTGATCCTCACCGCTCCGGTCGGCTACGTGGTGTTCTCCTATCTCTGACGTGGCTGGCGCGAGTCCCCCCAAGAAAAAGGTCGTCCTGCTCGGCGCCACCGGCTCAATCGGCGAGAACACCCTACGGGTCATCGCCGCCCATCCGGATCGGCTCGAACTCGTTGGCATCGCAGCACGGACGAATCACCAGCGCCTGGCCGAGATCGCCCGCGCGTATCCGTCCGTCAAACACGTCGCCCTGCACGACGAGTCCGCCTGGGCGGCTGCCCGGCAGGAGGCTCGCCTGCCGGCCGGCGTCCGGCTGCTCGGCGGCCTCGACGGGCTGAACGAACTGGCCACTCTGCCGGAGGCGGACACGGTGCTCGTGGCGGTCGTCGGCACGACTGGACTTGCCCCCGCGCTCGCCGCCGTGCGGGCCGGCAAGAACCTTGCCCTCGCCAGCAAGGAGATCCTCGTGCTCGCCGGAAAGTTCGTCATGGCCGAGGCGCGGGCGCATGGCGTGGAGCTGTTGCCAGTCGACAGCGAGCACAACGCGGTTTTCCAGTGTGTCACCGGTCACCCACAGGCCGGCATCGCCCGCATCCTCCTAACGGCTTCCGGCGGCGCTTTCCGCGACTGGCCGGCGGAGAAACTCGCCACCGCGACGCCGGCGGATGCGCTCCGGCACCCGAATTGGTCCATGGGGCCGAAGATCACCGTGGATTCGGCGACCTTGGCCAACAAGGGGCTCGAGCTGATCGAAGCACAGTGGCTGTTCGGACTGCAGCCGCGGCAGTGCCAGGCCATTCTCCACCCGCAGAGCATCGTTCATTGTTTGGTCGAGTTCACCGACGGCGCCATGCTGGCCCAGCTCTGCCCGCCCTCGATGACGTTTCCCATCCAGCATGCGTTGTTGCACCCGGAGCGTCTCGCTGGAGTCGACCGGCCGCTGGACCTCATGCGCGCCCTCTCACTGGATTTTCGCCCGGTGGACGAAAGCCGCTTTCCGATGCTCCGTCTGGCCCGTGAAGTGATGGAATCGGGCGGCGTCGCCCCGGCCATCTATAACGCCGCCAATGAAATCGCGGTGGCCGCGTTCCTGGCCGGGCAACTGCCCTTCCTTGCGATTCCCCGCGTCGTGGAGCAAACTCTCGAAACGATAGCCAATTTCGAACCGGCAGATTTGCCGGCCGTGCTTGCCGTGGACGCCGCGGCGCGCCGAGCCGCCACTCAGCTGGTCGACCCGACTGCGATTGTCCCCTGATTCATGCCGACGGAACTCTTCCAAGCGCTTTTCTCCAACCTGTGGGCGGTGTTCCTCATCGTCCTCTTCTTCGGCGGCTCGATCTTTGTCCATGAGCTCGGACACTTTCTCGCGGCCCGCCGCCGCGGCGTCCATGTGGCCCGGTTCTCGATCGGGTTCGGGCCCAAGATCGTGTCGTGGCAGGGCAAGGACGGCGTGGAGTACCGGCTGTCGTGGTTGCCCTTGGGCGGATACGTCGCCCTGCCGCAGCTGGCCGACATGCGCGGGATCGAAGGCGAGAGTGATGTGCCGACCGAGCAGCTGCCGCCGATCAGCTACACCACCAAGATGCTGGTCTTCGCCGCTGGGGCCACGTTCAACCTCATCTTTGCGTTCCTGCTCGCCTGCGTCATCTGGTTCGTCGGCCAGCCCACCACCAGCGATCAGGCGACCACGCAAATCGGCCACGTGGTGCCCACCTTGGAGCTGGAGGACGGCGCCGTCGTGCCGAGCCCGGCCTCGGAGGCGGGACTGCGGCCGGGGGATATCGTGCGAACGATTGACGGACGTAAGGTGCACGACTGGCACGAACTGCAGCAGACGATTGTGACGAGCTCAGACCGCGCGGAAGACGGGCGGCGCCGCAATGTCTTCACGATCGAGCGGGACGGCCAGTTGATGGAGGTGACCCTTTACCCGCGACTGGCGGGCGACGAGCGCATCCGCCGCGTCGGCATCGCGCCCGCGTGGGAGATGATCGTGCACGATCTGGAAAGCGGCTCCGTCGCCACTTCGATCGGCCTGCAACCCGGCGACAAGATCCTCTCGCTGGATGATCAGCGCATCCTCGGTGGCGAAGTTTTTGTCTCGTATCTGCAGAAAAATGCGGGGCGCACGGTGGCGGTGCACATCGAGCGTAATGGCCAGCCCATGACGCTGTCGCTCCCGCCGCAGTCGCAGGAAGGCTGGCCGAACCAGCTCGGCGCCCGATTCCGCACCGAGTCGCAGCTGGTTTATCCGACGCCGCTGCGCCAGTTCGCCAGCCACGTCAGCATGACGTTCCGGACGCTCGGCAGCCTGATCAACCCGCAGTCGGATATCGGCATCTCCAAGCTCAGCGGCCCGGTCGGCATCATCCGCATCTTCCACCTGGCGGCGCAGGCGGATATCCGGCTCGTCCTCTGGTTCACGATCCTGGTGAACATCAATCTGGCCATCTTCAACCTGCTGCCCATCCCGGTGCTCGACGGCGGACACATGATGTTTGCGACGATCAGTCGGCTCCGCCGACGGGCGCTCCCGCCGAACTTCATCATGACCACGCAGAGTGTGTTCATGGTGCTGCTGTTCTCGATGATCCTGTACGTCACGTTCTTTGACGCGCGGCGGATCTACCGGGATGTCGCGACCCCGCCTCCGGCGGAAAGGAGCAAATAACCGCGGGCACCCGCAGCGGCCGCCCGGATGCGGCGGCCTTTTTTGGGGCCGGTTCAGTTTTCCTGCCTTCTTCTGGAACATGAGCTACTGCGCGTCGCGTATCACCACCGTTCGTCGTCCGACCATCGAGGTCTCAGTCGGTGCAGTCGGCATCGGAGGCCATCATCCGATCCGCGTCCAGTCGATGACCACCAGCGACACGCAGGATGTCGCCGCCACCGTGCGCCAGTCCATCGCGTTGGCCGAGGTGGGTTGCGAGATCGTGCGCATCACCGCGCCGAACGTGGCGGCCGCCCGCTGCCTGAAGGACATTCGGGCACAGCTGAGCGCCGCCGGCTTCGCACAGGTCCCGCTCGTCGCCGACATCCACTTCCTCCCGGCGGCTGCACACGAGGCGGTGGAGCACGTCGAGAAGATCCGGGTCAATCCGGGCAACTACGCCGACAAAAAGAAATTTGCCGTCCGCGAGTATTCGGATTCTGACTACAACCGGGAGCTGGAGCGGCTGCACGACGCCTTTTCGCCGCTCGTCCGCCGCTGCAAGGAACTCGGCCGCGCCATGCGCATCGGCACCAACCACGGCTCGCTGAGCGATCGTATCCTCAACCGCTACGGCGACACGCCGCTGGGCATGGTGGAGAGCGCGCTCGAATTCCTGCGGATCGCGGAGTCGCACGACTACCGGCAGATCGTGCTGTCGATGAAGGCCTCGAATCCGAAGGTCATGATCCAAGCCTATCGGCTGCTGGTGCAGCGGATGGCTGCCGAGAACATGCACTACCCGCTGCACCTCGGAGTGACCGAGGCGGGCGACGGAGAGGACGGCCGGATCAAGAGCGCCATTGGCATCGGCAGCCTGTTGCTCGACGGGCTGGGGGATACCATCCGGGTTTCGTTAACCGAAGACTCCGTCTACGAGATCCCGGTTGCCCAAGCCTTGGTGCGCAAGGCGATGGCGCACGGGCAGCCCGCCGTCACCCCGGCTCCGGCCGAGCTGGCCCGCGAAGCAGTGGACCCCTATCACTACACGCGTCGTGCAACGGTTTCCGTTGCCCTCGGCGAGACCTGCGCCGTGGGTCCCGAGCAGCCCCCGCGCGTCCTCGTGCGAACGCCCGATGTGAGCACCCTGGCCGAAACCGCACGCATGTTGGCCAGTCCCCGCCTCGTCGATACACCAGCCGAAGGATTGTTGGTGCCGGTCACCTCCGCGGACGACGTCGCGGTCCTGCAGGGCATCACGACCGAGCTGCCGGTCCGCTTCCTGGCGCTCGAACTGGCGCCTGCTGTTGCGCCCGAGGTCTTGAGCCCGCTGCTGCTCGCTGCACGCACTCCCCTGCTGATCGTGCGTGAGTTCACGAGCGGAGAAGGATCTGCGTTGCGACAGTGGGCGGACTTGGTGCACCGCGGGGGTCGCCACATTCTCGCCGTTGCCGCCACACCGGAAGCCCTCGCCTCCTACGCGGCCGAGTTGAGCGAAATCGAGGACGAGCGTCTGGTGGTGACACTGGCGGATGCCCCGGCGAATGGGACTCATGCGATCGGGCGCTATCGCCAGCTTGCGGCGCTCCTTTCCATCGCGGGCTGCCGCGCGCCGTTGTGGATACGCAACACTCTCTCCACGGCGCTGCCGGGGGATCGCAGTTTCCTTTCCCGCCTTCTGGACGCTTCCATTCTGACCGGCAGCCTGCTGTGCGACGGTCTGGGGGACCTGGTCAGCATCGAGACGGAGCCTGATATCACCCGCGCGGTGTCACTGGCGTACAACGTCCTGCAGGGCGCCGGCGCGCGGATCAGCAAGACGGAGTTTGTCGCGTGTCCGTCCTGTGGACGCACGCTGTTCGACCTTCAGACCACAACCCAGCGCATCCGGGACAAGACCGGCCACCTCAAGGGCGTAAAGATCGCCATCATGGGCTGTATCGTAAACGGGCCAGGAGAAATGGCGGACGCCGACTTCGGCTACGTCGGCGGCGCTCCGGGCAAGATCAACCTCTACGTCGGCAAGACCTGCGTGCAGTACAACATCCCCCAATCCGAGGCCGACGACCGCCTGATCGCGCTCATCCGGGCCCACGGAAAATGGGTGGAGCCGACCCCGGCGGATGCCTTGGCCTGAGGCCGCCGGGGCACGCGTAGCGATCCGATCACTACCGCCGAACCCCCTTCTCCGGGGGCTCTTCCGGGGAGATTTTAGCGTTTCGTATCAGGCGAAACCTTACACCCGAAAAGACTCAGTCGGCCCCCACGGCACCTGCCGTTTTGGCAACGAAAAAAGTCCGTCAGTTATGCTCAACCCCGGTGTGAATAACTTGTCGAGAAGTTCGCCTTGAAACACCTTTTAGCCTGATGGTTACTCCCTCCACTTTGCTCCCGTCCCCGCGTCTCGCGGATCGCTCTTTGGCACATCCTCCGACCCCTTTTTTCCCGCGCCAGAGAACCGCATCCCAACCTGCTGTCCTGCATTAACTTACACGCTCGCACCCCAAGCTTGCACCCGTGCAGCATCTTCGCCCATTTTCCTCCGTCGCCGGTCGTCCGAGAAAGAGTCGTTGCAGGAAGTGACTGAGAGCCCCGCCGGGCGCTTTGTGAATAATTCAAGAAAGCCGAACACCGTCCATGCCTGCAGCCACTCCAGTGACCAGCCTCTGGGATACCGTAAAACAAGACTTCAAGAGCCTGTTTCCTGAAGATGTTTTTCAGCTCTGGTTCGAGCCGGTGGTCTGCCTGGAGGGGTCGGAGTCTACCCTGACGTTGGGCGTGCCGAACGACTTCGCGGCGATCTGGATCCACGACAACTACCTCGACCTGATCGTGCAGCGGCTCCGGCTGACCGCCGGACGCGAGATCACGGTCCGGTTGAAAAAGTCGGAAGCCTCGGGCTCCGGTCCAACGGACGCCCCGGCCGGTGAGAACGTTTCGACCACGAACCGCGTCGCCGGGCGCACGCCCGTACGGCGCACGCAGGCTCGAGTGGAGGAGCGCGGTGCCTTTGCGGGTACACTCAACCCGCGCAACACCTTCGAGACCTTCGTCGTCGGCAACAACAACCAGATGGCGCAGGCCGCTGCCCGCGCGGTCGCCCAATCGCCGGCGCAGGCCTACAATCCGCTGTTCATCTACGGCGACACCGGCTTGGGCAAAACCCACCTGATGCACGCGATTGGCCACGCCATTCTGCGCAACAAGCCCGAAGCGCGCATCGCTTATCTCTCCACGGAAAAGTTCACCAACGAGTTCATCCAAGGGCTGCAGGAGAACGCGTTGGTGAAGTTCCGCCAGCGCTACCGGCACGTGGACGTGCTGCTGCTCGACGATGTGCAGTTCCTCGGCGGCAAGGAGCGGATTCAGGAAGAGTTCTTCCACACCTTCAATGACCTGTTTGAGTCCAGCAAACAGATCGTCCTCTCGAGCGACCGCCGCGCCTCCGAGATTCAGAAGCTCGAGTCCCGTTTGGTCTCGCGCTTCGAATGGGGTCTGCCGGCAGACATCCAGCCGCCGGATTTTGAGACCCGCGTCGCCATTCTGCGAACGAAGGCCGCCTCCCTGAAGCTCGAGGTCCCGGCGCCGGTGATCAACTTCATCGCCCAGAGCATTTCGAAGAACATCCGTCGCCTCGAGGGCGCACTGATCAAGGTGGCGAGCTACTCCTCGCTCACCGGTCGCCCCCTCGACCTACCGACGACGGAGATGCTGTTGCAGGACGTGCTGATGGAGCAGGCGCAGAACATTCTGACGATCGAGACCATCCAGAAGCGTGTCGCCGATCACTTCCAGATCCGCCACAGCGACATGACGAGCAAGCGGCGCCCCAACAACATCGCGATCCCTCGCCAGATCGCGATGTACCTGTCCCGCACGCTGACCAAACATTCGCTGCAGGAAATCGGGGACGCGTTTGGCGGCCGTGACCACGGTACCGTCATCCACGCCTGCAAGGCGGTGGACAACATGATGGAGCAGGACCCGTCGATGCGGGGCAGCATCGAATTCCTGCGCAACCAGCTCTCCCGCTAAGGCGCTTCCGAGGCTCCTTTCCAATTTGCGTCTAGCCACGGGCTTGGCCTCGTTTGCCAAGCCCGTTTTCTTTGCCCACTTTTCTCGCACCCTTTGTTCCCATGGCCGCACTCACACCCGAGCAGAAACAAGCCGTTGTCAGCTGGATCGCCGCGGGCGACTCCCTCTCCGATGTGCAGAAGAAGCTGCAAGAGCAGTTCCAGCTCTCGATGACGTACATGGACGTGCGCTTCCTCGTCGATGACCTCGATTTGCAGATCAAGGACGCGGCGCCGAAGGCCGATGCCAGCGATGTCACCAAAGCACCACCGCGGCAGGAGAAGCCCGCTGGCGCGGAAAAGAAGGGCTTTTTCGACAAGGCCAAGGAGAAGCTCGGCCTCGGTGAGTCAGGTGACGCCGACGAAGCTGACGCCGGCGAGGAGGACTTCGACGGTCTTGATGAAGACCTCGGGGGCGGCTCCGTTCAGGTCACGGTCGACAGCGTGACGCTGATCCCTGGCGCGCTCGCGAGCGGCTCGGTCACGTTCAGTGATGGCGTCACCGGAAAATGGATCGTCGATAACTACGGCCGCCCCGGCTTCACCGAGATCAGCCAGCCCGGCTACCGCCCCAGCCCCTCTGACGCCCAGGCTTTCATGCAGGAGCTCAACCTGGCCCTGCAGCGCAAGGGCCTGTGAGCGTGCGGCGGACGGTTCAGCCCACCCGTTTCTGAATCTCGCCCATCAGCTGCCAGATCCCGACCGCGGTGAAGCTGGCGGCTGAGAACCACAGCAGCAGCGTCCACACCCGTCCGGGCCGCAACGCGGGCTCGAGTCGTCGATAGCGGAAGTACAGGGCCGCGCCGCCGAGGAAGGGCAGCAGCACGGCTTGGCCGATCCCGCTCAGCACGATCAGCGTGACCGGCTGCGGCCAGATCAGGTACACTAGCGTCGCATAAATCGGCAGCCCGATCGAACACGTCCGGATGCGCCGCCGGTACGCCTCGGCCTGTCTTGAAGACGCCAGCCGAAAGAGGCCAAGCGCATCTGCCAGCAGGCGGGCATTGGATGCGGTTCCGGCAAACGCGGTGGAGTACAAGGTCGCCAGTGCACCGACGAGAAACACCGTCAGGCCAAGCGGCCCGAAACTCTCCTGATACATGTGCGCCAACGTCGGCACCAGGTCCTGATTGGCCACTTCCAGCGACTTGGCGTGGAGAATCGCGGCACCCAGCAGGTAGAACGCAACGGTCGCCAGCGTATAGACGATCATCGAACTCCATGCGTCCACGCGCATCACGTGCAACCACCCGCGGGCCCGCCGCAGCCAGTCCGCGTTCTCTCCCGCTCCACGTGGCCCCACCCGCTGCGCGTATCCTTTTTCCAAGCACCAATACGGGTAGTACAACAACTCCGCCGCCCCCACGCCGATGATCCCGAAGGCGGCGAACGCGGCTGCAAAATTTTCGGGCAGATGAAAGGTGAACCCACTCGCCAGCTGCGCACCCGTCACCCGGTACTCCGTCCATTGCAGCGCCGTCACCGCGAAGAAGGTCGTCAGCATGAAGATGGCGACGAGTCCGGTGGAGAACGTCTCGACCACCCGATAGCGCCCCCAGGCCAGCAGCGCAGTCAGCAGCAGCCCCAGCAGGATCACCAGAAGGCGGCTGTCCCATTCCACGCCCATCATCCGAAGCACTTGCGCAGACGCGCCCAAGATTCCGCCGATCACGGAGATCATCGCCACGAACACCGGCAGCCACACCCACAAGACCCAGGACACGCCGAGCCGCGGCCCCGGCAGACTGTCGAGCGCCTGCAGCGTCGTCTGTCCCGTTGCGACCGCATAGCGGCCCAGCTCTACCTGAACAAAGACCTTGATGACGCAGCCGAGGATGATGAGCCACAGCAGGGTGAACCCGTGTTCGGCCGCCACTCTCGGCGTGAGCACCAGTTCCCCTGTTCCGACGATTCCGGCGGTCAGGATCAAACCGGGTCCAACATAACGCAGCGCGTCGATCAACCGGCGGGGCGCCTCGGTCGTGGGGTGGGACGACATGCCGCGACGAAGCCAGCGCGCGGAGAGCCGGTCAAGGTCGTCGCTGAGCCAGAACGTGCTGCCACACGCTCAGCCGGCGGAGTCGCCGTCAGGTGTTGCCGTTCAGCATTTGCCGAAACTCGGCCTCACCGATCACCGGCACGCCCAACGACTGGGCCTTTTCCAACTTCGACCCCGCTTCCTCGCCCGCCAGCAGGTAGTGGGTCTTCTTGCTGACACTGCCGCTGACCTTCCCCCCGGCGGCTTCAATCATCGCGCTCGCGTCATCGCGCGTCAGGGACGGTAGTGTTCCGGTCAGGACAAACGTCTTGCCGGCAAAAACCTGGCTGGCCGCGCCACCTGACGCAGGTGAACTCGGTTGCACACCAAGATGGAGCAGTTCGCTGACCGTCGCCCGGTTTCGCGGCTCGTTGAAATAAGCGACGATCGCCTGCGCCATCGTGGAGCCAATGCCTCCGATCACCGACTCCTTGTCGCGGAGAAAGGCCTCCAGCCTCGCTTCCGCGAGCGCCTCGAGAGAGCCAAAATGCCGCGCCAGATCCTTCGCGGCCGCGACACCCACATGCGGAATGCCGAGCCCGTGAATGAACCGCCACAGCTCAGCCCGTTTGCTCGCCTCGATCGCCGCCAGCAGCTTGTCCGTGGAACGACCGACGTTCTTTCCCAGCGTGAGCAAGTCGTCACGACGGAGTCGATACACGTCGGGCAGTGAGCGTACCCAGCCCCGCTCCACCAACACGTCGACCATCGCTTCGCCCAGTCCCTCGATGTCGAGACAGGCCTTTGACGCAAAATGCTGAACCCGCCGGCGAACCTGCACCGGGCAGTCATAGTTTGGGCAGCGCAGCGCCACTTCGCCCTCCACTTGGACGACTGGCGTCCCGCAAACCGGGCACGCGTCGGGAAAAACATAAGGCACGCACTCGGGCGTGCGGCGGGCACTGTTGACGCCGATCACCGCGGGGATCACCTCGCCGGCTTTTTCAACAAACACGTAATCGCCGACGCGGATGTCTTTGCGGGCGATCTCATCGCGGTTGTGCAAGGTCGCCCGGGCCACCGTGGTGCCCGCGAGTTGCACCGGCTCGAGCTCGGCCACCGGCGTCAACACGCCGGTGCGGCCGACCTGGACCGTGATCGCGCGCAACCTCGTCTCGGCGCGCTCCGCCGCAAACTTGTAAGCCATCGCCCAACGCGGCGCCTTGCTCGTGGAACCGGCGCGACGCTGCAGCGGCACGCTGTCGAGCTTCACCACCGCGCCATCGGTGGCGTAAACAAACGAGTCCCGCAAGCGGTCGAGTTCCTGCACCGCCTCCCAGATGCCGTCGGCGCCTTTAACGGTCCAGAGGCGCTCCACCGTCGGTAACCCCCACGCCTTCACCCAGCCATGAAACTGGGTCTGTGTTTCCGGCAAGGCCGAGACCGGCTCGATGGATCCACGGCCGTAGAGCACGATCTCAAGTTTCCGCTGCGCCACGTCGCGCGCGTCGAGTTGTTTAATCGTACCGGCAGCGAGGTTACGCGGATTTGCGTAGAGTGCTTCGCCGGCTTCTTCGCGTTGGCGATTGATCCGCTGAAATTCCTCGAGCGTCAGATAGATCTCCCCGCGGATTTCGATCAGGTCCGGCATCGGTACGCCCTCGGCCGCCTTCAATCGCGCCGGAAGTGAATGAATCGTCCGCGCATTCGCCGTGATGTCATCACCTTCGATGCCATTCCCCCGAGTCACGGCTCGGACCAGCACGCCCTTTTCATACGTCACGCTGACCGCGAGACCGTCGATTTTGGGTTCAACAACAAAGGCCAGGTCTTCCCGCTCGAGATCGCGTACCAGGCGCGCATGAAACTCCCGCAGCTCGTCCTCCGAGTACGTGTTGTCGAGGCTCATCATCCGCTCGCGGTGACGGTAGGTCTGAAAACCCTCCGTGCGGTCATCGCCCACCTGGTGGGTCGGTGACGTCGAGCTCCCGAGGTCCGGGAACATGGCCTCCAGATCGGCGAGTTCGCGCTTCAGCTGGTCGTACGCTTGGTCCGAGATCTCTGGCGCAGCGCGGCGGTAATACAGCTCGTCATGCCGTGCGATCTCCTGCCGGAGCTGCGCCACCCGTTTCTCCGTCTCAGCCGGAATCATACGCGGTCATCTGGACCCGTCGCGACGGTGTTGGCAATCCGGCGTTCCTTGCGCCGAAAAAGCGGCATCTCGAGCCAGCACCGGTACGTGTGCCAGCGGCTGTAGAGCAACACCGCGGTCGCCGCGCCGGCTGTATCCGCGATCCAATCAGCCACCTCGACGAACCGGCCCGGTGTGAAACTCTGCCGGACCTCATCAAACGCTCCGTACAAGGACGCCACGGCAACACCGAGCCACCAACGTCGCCGCAGCTGGGTTCGAGCGACCAAGGTGCCGAGCAAACCGAAAACCGCGAAGTGGGCGACCTTGTCGATGTTCACCACATCGGGCGACGCCACCTGCGAACGGGAGGACGCGGCAAAGATCGCGGCCATCAGGATTACGGGATAGAACCAGGAGCCACGCGGCGGCGTTGGATCAACCACGGCAGATTGTGGGCAGCTGGGGGTGGACACCGGCCCTCATGCCACCGCTCCACACGAATCCGTCAACCTTCACGGCGGATTCGTCGACCACCGAGGTCTCTCGCGACGAGAGAAATGGTCGGGCTGGTGAGATTCGAACTCACGACCTCTTGCACCCCATGCAAGCGCGCTACCAGGCTACGCTACAGCCCGAAAAATTCGGAAGAGTGAACAAGCCGGATGAGGCGGCGGGAAGCAAGCGGTTTTTCCCCGGGGGAAAACCGCCGATGCGCGCGGTCGAACGAGGGATTTGGTCGCACTACGCCGAAACTTGGCTACTCTTTGGGCATGAAGACGATTCTTGCCCCCGTCGACTTCTCGCCCGCCACGGCGCTCGTGCTAGAGACCGCGACCGAACTCGCCCGGGCCATCTCCGGTGAAATCGTACTCCTGCACGTGGTGCAGCCTCCGATGGTCACCAGCGACTACGGTCTCGCGATGGAAAACGTGCAGGAAATCCTCGCGGTGAGCGAACGTGCGGCCGCCCGCCAACTGGCCCACCTGCAGGAGCGCGCGGGACGCTCGGAAGTGCCGATCCGAACCGTCCAGCTGAACGGCGCGCCCGTACCCGTGATCCTCGAGCAGGCGAAAGCCCTGAACGCGAGCTACGTCGTGATGGGCTCCCACGGTCACACCGCTTTCTACGATTTGCTGGTCGGCAGCACGACGCACGGGCTCCTGAAGAAGAGCCCCTGCCCCGTCGTGATTGTGCCGCCCAAGGCGCAGAAGTGACGGTGACGTTCCGCCGGCAGCTTGCGCCCCGGCTCACGGCTGGCAGCCTGCGCGCATGATCTTCACTCCCGCCACCCTGGCGCGACGCCGGGATCGTTTGGCCCAGGCCCTTGGGCTGAAGGACGAGGTGCTCGTCATCGCCGCCGGCGATCCCGTCCCGCTGCCGGAGAACACGGATCAAACGTATCCATTCCGCGCACACGCGGAGTACGTTTACGTGAGCGGTCTCGATCTGCCCGGCGGAGTGGTGACGTTCGATCCCAGCGAGGGCTGGCGAAGCTTCGTGGCTACCGTGACGGAGGACGAGCGCATCTGGGAAGGCCGGACACAACCGCCTGGTGAACCACTCGCCGACTTCGCAGCCTGGCGACAGGCGCGGCTGCGGCGGCCGTGGATAAACCTCGGCACCACGTTGTCCGACCTCCCCAAAGTGGCGGATCGGCAGGCCGAGGTGCGAGAACGGTTTCATCACGCGCGGCGCGTGAAGGACGCCGAGGAAATCGCGTTGTTGCGCCGGGCCGCCCAAGCCACGGCGGCCGGCTACGCCGCGATTCAACCCTTGCTTCAGCCGGGTGTGAGCGAACGGGTGCTTCAGATCGAATTGGAGGCCGCTTTTCAGCGCGGCGGCGCACGACGGACTGGATACGGCACCATCGTCGGCACTGGCCCGAATGCAGGCGTGCTTCATTTTGAACCCACCGACCGCACGGCTCGCGATGGCGAATTCGTGTTGATCGACGCCGGAGCCGAGGTCGACCGGTACGTCTGCGATGTCACGCGGACTTACGCGGTTGGCCGGCCGTCCGGGCTCCAGCGGGACCTTTACCAACTCGTGCTCGGAGTGGAGCGGCGGGCCGTCGCCGCGTGTCGCCCGGGTGTTGAATGGAAGGATCTGCACCTGCGCGCCGCCCACGAGTTGACCGAGGGGTTGGTGACGATCGGCCTCCTGCGCGGCGAGCCCGGCTCACTGGTCGAGCAGGAGGCTCACCGGTTGTTTTTCCCCCACGGGCTCGGTCACTTGGTCGGTTTGGGTGTGCGCGACGCGAGCGGCACCCCACCCGGCCGTCCGCGCGACACCCGCCCGCAGTTCCGGAATCTTCGCACCGATTTGCCGCTGCAGGCGGGCTACGTCATCACCGTCGAGCCCGGCCTCTATTTCATCCCGCCGTTGCTGGAGGATCCGACGCGGCGCGAGCGCTACCGGGAGCAGGTCAACTGGTCGCTGGTCGACCAGAACCTGCACCTCGGCGGCGTTCGAATCGAGGACAACGTCCTCGTGACCGACGGCGTGCCGGACGTATTGACGTCCGCAATACCAAAGGAACCCCCCGGCTAAAGCGGGCGGCCGCAGCGGCCGTTAAAGCGTGCCTTTGGTCGACGGAATCGCGCCGGCCGCCCGCGGATCCACCTGCGTGGCCGCGTCCATCGCGCGAGCCAGGCATTTGAAGATGGCTTCAGCGACATGGTGCGGCTCCTCGCCGTATTCGAGCCGCACGTGCAGGTTCGCGCCGAGCGCATTGCTGAACGCGCGGCAGAACTCCTTCACCAGAATCAGATTGAAGTCGCGGATGTACATGGTCGGCGACTCCACTTGGTAAACCAGGTGCGGCCGGCCACCGATATCCACCGCCACGCGCGCCAGGGCCTCATCCATCGGCAGGATGAAGAAACCGTAACGCCGGATGCCGGCCTTGTCACCGAGCGCGCGCTTGAAGGCGTCGCCTAGCACCAAGCCGACATCCTCGACGCTGTGGTGGTAGTCGACATCGATATCGCCGTCGCACTTCACGCGCAGGTCGAACAGCCCGTGCCGCGCGAAGAGCGTCAGCATGTGGTCGAAGAACGGAATCTTCGTATCCACTTTGGAATGACCGGAACCGTCGACTTGCAGAGTCAGGTCGATCGCGGTCTCCGCCGTCTTCCGGCTTACGTTCACTTTTCGGTCTGCAGCCATGCTTGGATCGTTTGGTCGACGGTCAGCATCTCGTCGTCCGTGCCGACGCTGATGCGCAGGAAAGGGGCGGTCAAGGCGTGGCTCGGGAACGCCCGGACCAGGATGCGCCGCGCCACGAGAAAGTCATACAGCCGCTTCGCCACCTCCGGACCGGTGCGACCGGCCGCATCCCGGGGCTCGACGAAAAGGAAGTTGGTCGCGCTCGGGTAAACGAACCAGTCGCGCCGCTGCGACCATTCGTGCCACCAGAAATCGCGCGTGCTTTTCACCTTGCCGATGATCGCGTCGTAGTACCCCGCGTCACCCAGCGCCGCCGCTGCGGCCACCTGCGCGAGACGGTCGACGTTGTAGCTGTCCCGCACACGGTCGAGCAGATCGATCACTTCTGGATCAGCCATCACGTAGCCCACACGCATGCCGGCGAGCGCGTGGGCCTTGGAGAGCGTCCGCACGATGACCAGGTGTCGGTGGCGCGAGAGCAGCGGGATCGCGTCCTCTTCGGCAAACGGCGCGTACGCCTCGTCGACCACGAGAAGGCCACGGTAACGCGTCAACAGGGCATCGAGTTCGCCGGTCCGGAAGGCGACGCCCGTCGGCGCATTCGGCGAGGTCAGGAAAAAGACGCCGGCGCCGGAACTGACGATGTGCTCAACCGGCAGCCGCATGCTCCGGTCGAACTCCACCACCGACGTCTGGCCGTTCTGGATCGCCACCAGCACCGGATAGAGAGAGTAGCTCGGCAGCGTGAAAGCGGTGGTCGTTTCGCCCGCACCAAACACCCGGACCAGCAGATTGAGGATGTCATCCGAGCCGTTGCCGATCAGCACCTGCTCCTCCCGCAGGCCATGCAGCTCCGCAATCTGGCGGCGCAGCGGCTGGCTCTTGGGATTTGGATACAAACGAAGCGCGTGCCCGTCTTCGCCGATCTCCTGCCGCAATGCCGCCACCACTCGCGGACTCGGCGAGTAGGGACATTCGTTGGTGTTCAGCTTGATCCACGACGCATCCGACGGCTGCAGGCCGGGCGTGTAGGCATGCAGCTGCGTGACGTGCGGCTGGGCGAACTGCGAAGGCGAGACCATGGATCAAAGCGTGCGCAACCGGACCGAACGGCCATGCGCGTCCAGACGTTCCATCGTCGCAAACGCCGCGACGACCGGCTCCGCCTTGCGCACCGAACGCGCGTCGTATTCGACCACGCTGGTTCGTCTCAGAAAATCGGTGACACGCAGTCCGCTGAAGAACCGGCCCGCACGGCCCGTCGGCAGCACGTGGCTGGGGCCCGCCACAAAATCACCCAGCGCCGTCGGCGTATGCGGCCCCACGAGGATCGCTCCCGCCGTCGTGATGGTGCGCAGCAGGGTCTTCACCGCGGACGGTTTGACCAGCAGCTCGAGGTGCTCAGGCGCAACGTAGTTGGCCACCTCGGCGGCTTGCGCCAGGGACTCCACATGCACCGCCAGAAACCCTTGGTCGATGACGCGACGCGTCTTCTCCGCGCGGCCGAGTTGCGGCAGTTGGACCTGCACCTCCTGGAGGATCTGCTCGACGACGGCCCGCGACGTGCCGACGAGGTAAACCTTCTCGCGGCCGGAACCATGCTCCGCCTGCGCCAACAGATCGGCGGCTGCCCACTCGGGCTTCGTCGAACCGTCGGCGATCACCATCACTTCGCTCGGCCCCGGGAGCGAATCGACTCCAACCGTGCCAAAAACCTGCCGTTTGGCTTCGCAGACGTACGCGTTGCCCGGGCCAAAAACCTTGTCGACCGGCCGGATCGTCGCGGTGCCGTAGGCCATCGCTCCCACCGCCTGCACGCCGCCGATGCGATAGACCTCCGTCACTCCGACCAGCGCCAGCGCCGCCAGCAGGCCGTCGGCGATCCGGCCCTGGGAATTCGACGGCGTAAACACCGCGATCTCGGGACAACCCGCAATCTTGGCCAATGCCACCGTCATGAGGACCGTGGAGACCAGCGGCACTTCGCCACCCGGAACGTACAATCCCACCCGGCGGATGGGATGAAACACTTCCCCGACACGAGCGCCCTGCGGGTTTCGTCCCGACCAGTTCTTTGGCAGCCCGCGGCGATTGAAGGAGCGGATGCTGTCGTGCGCGGCAATCATCGCCTCGCGCTCGGCTTTGGGCAGGCGTTCCACCGCCGCCTTGATCTCCGATTCCTTCACCGCGAAATCGCGGGCCCGCAGCTTCGCGCCGTCAAATTTCGCCGCGTAGTAGGACACGGCCTCATCACCACGCGCGCGGACGTCCGCGAGGATCGCCCCGACGCTGTCGGAGATTTCCTTCGGCACGACCGCCTCTTGGCAGAACGCGCTCAGGTCCGTTTGGAAGGTCTTGGAGGAGAAGGCGAGCAGGCGCACGGGCGAAAAGACAAAGGCTTGAAGCACTACCGGGGAGGGATGCGTCCGGCGAGACGAAACCGGTCGCGAACGTCCGGGAGTGTTAGGGCCGCACCGTGCGGCGGGGGCTGAGAAACGGGACCTGAAACAGCTCGGCCGGGAAGGTCTCGTTCAGCTGCACCGACTCGAACTCCACCGTCACGGTGCGCTGGCCGCCTCCGTCGAGCGGCAGCCGCGTGATCACCCGGCGGGGGAAACGCACGCCGCCGGCCTCCAGCTCCCCCTCCTCGGTGATCCGCGCCCCCTGCTCCGTTTCCGTCTGCAAGAGCTGACCAGTTTCCGTGCAGAAATAACGGGTGAACACGATTTCGTCGTCGTGCACGAAGGCGAGTTTACGAGCCGGCCGCCCGTCCAAGTCGACCTGCCCCTGATCGTCAACCCGCCCACCCTGCTCTTCGATGCCCTTGAAGTACGAGAGATGCTCCCACGTATTGGCGCGCAGTCGCTTCACCTGATCCTTCACCAGCAGTCCCGTTCGGCGGGCCGCCTGGTTCTGCACCAGTTCGATGCGTTGCCAGCCCTCGTAACCATCGAGGACGGTGATCTCCACCTTCTCGGGGCCGGTCGCCACGATCCGTTGTTGGTCCGGCTTCTGGAAGATGATCTCGATCGCTGCTTCCACACTCTTCTGCTCCCCGCTGGCGTCGGTCTCGGTGGAGACGAGCCGGCCGCGGTAGTGGATCGAGCGGATCGCCTCCAAGCTCTCCTCCGGCCCGTAGTAGGCCCGGGCGCGCGCGATCACCGCGGAGATGTCAGCCCGGGCGCCGGGAAGCGCGACCAGTAGCAGGAAAGCGGCGAGAAAACGGGAACGCAAAGTCATGAAACCGAGGGCTCGTACAGGGGGCGTCCACCGGGTGACACGACGCGGACAAAAAGGAGCCATCGACTTCCTTTACTCCCACTCGATCGTCGCAGGCGGCTTGGAACTGATGTCCAGCACCACGCGTGACACCTCGCGCACCTCGTTGGTGATCCGGCTGGAGATGCGCTGGAGCAGGTCGTAGGGCAACCGGGTCCAGTCCGCAGTCATCGCGTCGATGCTCTCGACCACGCGAACGGCGATCACCCAGGCGTAATTGCGTTCGTCGCCCACCACGCCGACGGATCGGACCGGCAGGAAGACGCAGAACGACTGCCAAACTTTCCAGTACCAGCCGCTGGCCATCATCTCCTCGTGCAGGATCGCGTCGGCGCGGCGCAGCACCTCGAGCTTGTCCTTGCTCAACGCGCCGAGCACCCGCACGCCCAAGCCCGGGCCGGGGAACGGCTGCCGCCAGACCACTTCCTTCGGCAGGCCCAACGCGCTGCCGACTGCCCGGACCTCGTCCTTGAACAACTCACGCAGCGGCTCGAGCAGCTTGAGCTTCATTCGCTCCGGCAACCCGCCGACGTTGTGGTGGCTCTTGATCAGAGCGGCCGGGTTGTCGCCGATCGCAACCGACTCGATCACGTCCGGGTACAGGGTGCCTTGCGCGAGGAACTTCGCCTTGCCGATCGTCTTGAGCGACTTCTCGAACACCTCGACGAACGTGCGGCCGATGATCTTGCGCTTCTGCTCCGGATCCTCGACGCCCTTGAGCCGGCGCAGGAAGAGCGACGATGCGTCCATGACGCGCAGGTCGATGTGGAAATGGTCGCCGTACAGCTTCTCCACCGCCTCGCGTTCACCCAGGCGCAGGAGCCCGTTGTCCACAAATACGCAGGTGAGCTGCGAGCCGATGGCCTTGTGTATCAACGCCGCGGCTACAGAGGAATCCACGCCGCCGGACAGGCCGAGAATGACGCGCGACTTGCCGACCGTCGCGCGGATGTTCTCCACCGCCTGTTCGATGAAGTCCTTCATCGTCCAGTCCTGGGAAGCGCCGCAGACGCGGAGGAGGAAGTTCTTCAGCACGTCGACGCCCCGCTCACTGTGAAACACCTCCGGATGGAACTGGATTCCGTACAGGTTGCGGATCCGGTCCTCGACCACTGCGTATTCAGAATTCTCCGTCGTGCCGATCGCCTCGAAACCCGGCGGCAGCTTGATCAGGCGATCACCATGGGAATTCCACACGCGCAGCTTCTTCGGCAGCTTGGCAAAGAGCCGACCCGGCCGCTGCACCGTCAGGGTGCCGTGCCCATATTCGCGGTGCGCGCTCTTCGCGACCTCGCCGCCGAGCAGGTGCCCCATCAATTGCAGACCGTAACAAATGCCGAGGATGGGCACGCCCAATTCAAAGATCGCCGGGTCCGGCAGCGGAGCGCGGCGGGAAAAAACGCTGCTCGGACCACCCGACAGAATGATGCCGGAAACACCGTCCTGGCGGAGCTGCTCGGCCGTCGTGCGGAAATGATAGATCTTCGAGTAGACCTGGCACTCGCGGATCCGGCGCGCGATCACCTGAGTGTATTGAGACCCGAAGTCGAGGACGGCAATGGTCTGAGCCATAGAGGACGAAAAGGACCGGACTTCCCCGAATCAAGCGCTCAGACGCGGCATCCTCGCCCTCTGCCGAATTCAGATCAGCCGCGATTCCCCTCGCGCGACCAACGTTGACCACCCATGGAGCCGTTTCCACGCTCCCGCCGACCATGCAACAACCGGCTCGGGTGAATCGTGCGGGTGAACGATTCCGCCACTGGGTGCTCGATACCCCCCTCCTTTGGTCGTTGGCCGCGCTGTGCGGCTTCGGCTGGTATGCCCAGTTCATCCCCCATCCGAGTTGGAACGCGATCGAGCTGATCATCGCGCAAAACCTGCTCGAACACGGTCGGTTCGCGACGAGCCTCGATTATCCATCCGCGATCACGTGGCGCCCGGTGCTGCCGACGTTGGTCGTGACGTTGCTCCGTTTGCTGACGGACGATCCGCTGACGATCTACCGGATCTTTTGTGCGGCCGCCGTCTGCAGCCTCACCACTTCGCTGTTCCTGATCGCGCGACGATTGTTCGGCCGGATCGCCGGTCACGTTGCGGCTGCCCTCGCGCTTACATGTCCAGCCGCGACCACGTATCTGGTGCAGCATGCCCACTCCTATTCGCACTGGGGGGCCATGTTGATACTCGGACCCGCGCTGCTCTCGAGCGCGCGCCTCATCATCGATGAATCGTCCCCCAAGCCGCGGGATTATGGGGTGTCCGGGCTCCTCTGGGGCCTCGCCTACCTGAGCCGCAGCGAGATGCTGCTCTTTGCTGGCCTCGCGTTCCTTGCGCTCGTCGCCAGCGACTGGAGACGGCGACGCGTCACTCCTCGTTCACTGGCAGCGTGGCTGCTGCCGTTCGTCGCGCTTTTCGGGACCTACAACATCCTCGCCAGCGTCGCGGCGGCTCGGGACGACATTCTCATCCGCAAGACGATCTACACCTTCTACATCAGCCAAGGCTGGGTCGATCCCGCGCCTTGGACGGGTCCGGATATCGAGGCCGACGGGTATCGTTACGCGATCGAGCTGTATGGAGAGCCGACGGACAATGATGAGAGCCTGCTGCGCGCGATTCGGCGCAACCCCGAAGCGTTTGCCCGGCGCGTGCAGCGGAATGCCGTCAACTTCTACCAGGCCTATCGGCAACCCTGGTTCTTCGCGACCGGCTGGATGTTGGCGGCGCTCGCCATGGTGCTCATTCTCCTCACCGGCCGGATCGAGGCGCACAAAGCGATCTTCCTCTGGCTGCTCGTGGGACTGTTCGGAGCTTCCCACTGCTTCCTGATCTTCCACATCGATCATCGCTACCTCACCATCACGGTTCCTTCGCTCCTTTTGCTGGCGGCTTCGTTCGCCGGATGGCTGGTGGCCCAAGCGGCACGCCGCGGGCCGGTGGCCGGGCGCTCGGCCCTGCTGCTGGTCGGTGTGGCCGTGTTGGCGACAATGTGGCCGCAACTCGAGCGGTTGCGGGCGCATCCGCCGCGCGATGATCGCGCGGTCACAGCGATGAGGGCGTTGGGCGAGCACTTCCGCGAGCACGGAGGCCGACCGAAGTTTCCGGGCAATCGGCAGCCGCACATTGATTTTCATTTTCCTGAACAACATCCGTTGCGTCCGGAAGACCGCTTCCTCGTCGCCTACTTCACGCACACCTCGTGGGTGAACGGCTTGGCGGAAGGCCCCTTTCCGCGCGGGCGGTTCTACTCCTATCGCGATCGCCCGCACGATTACCTTTATCTTCCGGCGGCGCGCATCGACCAGTTTCCCGGCGCGCGCCGCCGCATCATCGCGCGCCACGACAACCCCATCTTGGGCGAATACTATTTGGTGTCCGGTCGCTGATCAGAAACGCAGCCGGCCATTCTCGTGGCCGCAGCGTGGACAGGCGGCCGTATCGTGCGGCCCGCGCATACTGTAAACGTGATCGCAGCGCACGCAGTGGAAGGTCGTTTTCCGCCGCTCGGCTTCAAAACGCGCGTGATCCCGGCGGTCGTAGTAGATCCACAGACCGAGGAAGAAAGCGGCGAGCCCGCAGCAATAAACCAAGGCGGCAGTGGAGAGATCGATCACTGCCACGAGCTTACCCCAACCGCCCCCAACCGCGAAAGCGCGAAGTCGCCACGACCGCGGAACCGGGACGCGGGCAAAAAAAACGCCGCAGGAAGAATCCTGCGGCGTGAATCAGAGAGGTTGGCGGAGGCTCAGGCCTGCTGTTCGCCTTCGGCGGGCGTCGCCGTCGGCTCACCAGCGGGCGCAGCCGCGTCTTCCTTCTTCGCGGCCTTCTTCTTGGCCGGGGCCTTGCGCTTGGACTTCTTGTAGCCCACGTCGTCGGCCTTGACGAACTCGATCAGCGCGAGCTCGGCGGCATCGCCGATGCGCTGCTGGCCCAACTTGTAGATGCGGGTGTAACCGCCGGCGCGCTTGGTGAATTCATTCACCTTGTCGTCGAAAAGCAGATCAACCGCCGAAGGATTGCGCACGTCGCGCAGCGCGAGGCGGCGCAGGTGCAGCTTGTCCTTCTTCTCGGTCGCCGCCGCGGCCTTCTTGGCCTTGGTGATGACCTTCTCGACGAAGGGACGCAGGGCCTTGGCCTTCGTCAGGGTGGTTTGGATACGACCGTGCGTGATCAGCGCGGTGGCGAGGTTGGAGAGCATCGCCTCGCGATGCTCGACGGTCACGCCCAGGGACTGGCGGTGTTTATTGTGACGCATTGTAGGTCTTGTTTAGGTGGCCACCCGTTCGGCTTTCCCACGTGCAGCGTTGGGCGCGCGGGACGGCGCGAGTGGCAAATTGGCGAAGTGCCAGGTATCAAGTAACAAGTAACCGATCGCAGCCAGTAGGGCTGATCTTGATACTTGCTACTTGGTCTTGGTTGATGGCGGCGCGCAGCGCCCTTAGAGGTCCTTCTTCGTGTCGAGCAGGCGCTCGTCGAACTTCATGCCGAGGGAGAGGCCGAGAGCTTCGAGCTTCTCCTTGATCTCGTTGAGCGACTTCTTGCCGAAGTTCCGATACTTCAGCATCTCCTGCTCCGTCTTCATCGCCAGCTCACCCACGGTGGTGATATTGGCGTTGTTCAAGCAGTTCGCCGCACGGACGGAGAGCTCGATCTCATTGACCGACATGTTCAGCAGCTTGCGCAGCTTGTTCTGCTCCTCGCTGACTTCGGACTGCTGGCTCTCAAATTCGTAAGCCTCATCCGAGACGCGATCAAACACGTCGAGGTGGTGCTTCAGGATTGAGGCGGATTGCTTCAGCGCATCGTCCGGGGTGATACGGCCGTCGGTCCAGATTTCGAGCAGGAGCTTGTCGTAGTCGGTGATCTGGCCGACGCGGGTGTTCTCGACCGCGTACTTGACCAGCTTGACCGGCGAGAAGAGCGAATCGATCGGGATGACGCCAATCGGCTGGTCTTCCTTCTTGTTCAGCTCGCCCGGGAAGTAACCGCGACCGGTCTTGATCTCGATCTCGGCCTCGAACGGACGGGGCTTGTCGAGCGTGCAGATCACCTGCTCCGGGTTGACGATGGTGATGTTCGCATCGGCTTGGATATCGGCGGCGGTGACCGGACCCTCGCGATTGACCTTGATCTGCAGGCTGATCGGCTCGCGCTTGGTCGAAACGATCAGGACCTTTTTCAGGTTCAACACGATGTCCGTCACGTCTTCGACGACGCCGTCGATGCTCTGGAACTCGTGATTCACCCCCTCGATCTTGATGGACGAGATCGCGGCTCCCTCAATCGAGCTGAGGAGGACGCGGCGGAGTGAGTTGCCAATCGTGTGGCCGTAGCCGGCTTCGAAAGGTTCCGCGATAAACTTGGCGTAGGTGGCGGTGGCGCCGTCCTCGACTTTGGTGAGCTTGTTGGGGAGTTCGAACTTTCCGAGGCGTTTGGGCATGTTCGTAAACGGAGGCTAAATTGGTAGATTGTAAGGTTTAGCTCAACGGAGCCAGCGCCGAATGCGGCCGCCGGCTCAATGAACCCAACCAGGGAGACGCGCAGCGCGCGTCAGAAGCGGGAGTAGAACTCGACGATCAACTGCTCGTTGATGCCTTGTTCCATTTCCTCGCGAGCCGGCAGGCGGTTCACCACGCCCTTGTAGGCCTCGGCGTTCAGCGTGAGCCAGCCCGGCACGTTGCGGGCGCGGCTTTCCTCGAGGTTGCGCGTGGCGATCTGCCGGGAGCTCGGCGTGTTCTTGATCTCGACCTCGTCGCCGGCGCGCACGGTGTAGCTCGCGATGTCGACCTTCCGACCGTTGACGCGAACGTGGCCATGGTTGACGAGCTGGCGGGCGGCGGCGCGGGACTTGGCGAAACCGAGCAGGTAGACCACGCTGTCGAGGCGGGTCTCGAGCAGCTGCAGGAAGCGCTCGCCGGTGACGCCACGCTCGCGCTTGGCGATCTCGAAGGTGCGGCGGAACTGGCGCTCGAGCAGACCGTAGATGTAACGGAGCTTCTGCTTTTCGTTGAGACCAACCGCGTACTCAGAGAGCTTGCGGCGGAGCTTGGGACCGTGTTGCCCCGGCGGGTACGAGCGTTTCTCGTAGGCCTTGGTGGCGCCAAACAGCGGCTGGCCGAAGCGGCGGCTGAGGCGGGTGGTGGGTCCGATATAACGAGCCATGGTGGCTTAAAAGTTGAGATTAGAAATTTGAGATCGGAGATGCGCTTCGCGCTTAGACGCGGCGGCGCTTGCGGGGCCGGCAGCCGTTATGCGGAACGGGCGTAACATCCACGATCGAGGTGATCTCCAGACCAATGGCTTGGAGCGCACGCACGGCGCTGTCGCGACCGAGACCCGGACCGGAGACGCGGATCACCACGTCCTTGAGGCCGTGGGCCATCGCGTTGCGCGCCGCATCCTGCGCCACCACCTGCGCCGCGTAAGCGGTCGACTTGCGGGAGCCGCGGAAGTTGCACTTACCGGCGCTGGACCAGGAGATGACCTGACCCTTCTGGTCGGTGATCGAGACGATCGTGTTGTTGAAGGAAGCCAGCACGTTGGCGATGCCGGACGTGATGTTCTTCGAACCCTTGGCCTTGCGGACCTTGATCGCACCCAGCTCTTCCTTGAGCAGGTCTTCCGCGGTCGGCTGCTTCGGCACGCCGCCAACGAGCTCAACGGGCTTCTCCGCGGCAGGCGCGGCGGGAGCCGCCTGAGCGGGCTCGACCGGAGCCGTAGCCGCCGGAGCGCTTGCGCCACCAGCAGTGGGCGCGGCCGCCTTCTTGGCAGGCTTCTTCTTCTCGGACTTTTCGGGGGCGGAATTCTGTTCGGCCATGGCGAGGAGGATTAGGCGGAGGCTTTGGAAACGCCGACCGTGCGGCGCGGACCCTTGCGCGTCCGAGAGTTGGTCTTGGTGCGCTGGCCACGGACCGGAAGGCTGCGGCGGTGACGAATACCACGGTAGCAACCAATCGCCTGCAGGCGCTTGAGGTTGCCGGTGATCTCACGGCGGAGGTCACCCTCAACGACCCACTTGTGCTCGGTGATGATGTGCAGGATCTTGTTCAGCTGCTCTTCCGAGAGGTCCTGCGCACGCATGTTCGGGTCCAAGCCCGCTTCCTGCACGATCTGGTCGGCGCGGTCCGGGCCGATGCCGTAAATGTAACGAAGCGAATAAGAGACCTTCTTCTTCGCGGGGATATCAACGCCGAGGAGACGTGGCATAAAACAAGGGAATGAGTTGTGAGAGAGTTAAATTCAGGAAGCCGCAGACGCCTGGATGGCGTGCACGGCGGAAAGGGAAGTGTGGCGGGGGATGGTGAGGATTTCCGGCCCCTGCTCGGTGGTGAGCACGGTGTGCTCGAAGTGGGCGGACGCTGCGCCGTCGAGTGTCACGATGGTCCAGCCATCGCGGAGCGTCTTCGTCCGCCAGGTGCCGACATTGACCATGGGCTCGATGGCCAGGGTCATGCCGGGTTTGATGAGCTCGCCTCGGCCGCGTTTGCCGAAGTTGGGAATCTGCGGTTCCTCGTGCATCGAGGTGCCGACACCATGTCCCACCATGTCGCGAACGACGCTGTAGCCGTTGCGCTCCACATGGGCTTGGATCGCCTGCGATACATCTCCGATCCGATTGCCGACCTGCGCCTGGGCGATGCCCAGCCGTAGTGCTTCCTCGGTGACACGGAGCAGCTTTTCCTTCTCCGGGGGGATGACGCCCACCGCGGTGGTGAGCGCATTGTCGCCGATGTAGCCGCGGTACTCCACCACCACATCAAGTGAGACAATGTCGCCGTCGACCAGGGCCCGCTTCAGCGAGCCGATGCCGTGCACCACCTCCTCATTCACGGAGATGCAGGTGTAAGCCGGGTAAGGGCGGGAACCGGTGCTGTAACCGTAGCAGGCACTTCGCGCACCCGCAGCGGCGATAAGGTCCCGGCCCAACTGATCCAAGTCGTAGGTGGTGATCCCAGGCCGGACGTGCTGTTTGAGTTGATACAGCACCGTCGCGGCGATGGCGCACGCCTCACGCATTCGCGCGATGCCTTCCGCATTTTTGATCGGGATGGACATCAAGCGGCAAACGCGTCGGCGGGAACAAGGTCCACGCCCAGCGCGCGATAATGTTCAACGACAGCCGAGCCTTCAGCTTCTTCCGTTGATACTACAACGGCCGAAAGAGCGATTCTCCGCTCCTCGAGCCACTCGTCGAACACACATGCTTGGAGCAACGTAGCCGGGAACTCCGATAGAACGAATCCCGCTTCAGGTTTGCGCGTCCAGAACCACCGCCGGAGAAGCGACAGTGTCAGCTCGTCGGACGCGGATTGATTCCGGGCCTCGGACGAAGACGACCGCCGACTCGCAGCAGGGCGACGCGAAATCTCCTGCCGGACCAAACCGGCAGCAGAGACGTGCTCAAGATTCAAAGAACGGGACCAGTCAACCAGCACTGGGCTGGCCAAACCGAGGACCAGGCACTTCGCCTTGGCGGGGCTGCCGCCAAGCGAAAAGGGTGCGAACGTGGGGAACGCCTCCGCCAAAGTAAAGCGTTAATTTGCCGCCTGGCCGAAATGGCGCCAGAGCCAGATCGACAGGCCGATCACCAACATTCCGGTCATGAACGCGGTGAGCTTCAACACGGCCTCGGAACTGGCCGCTTCGCCCAGAGCGCCCGGACGGGTGGCTGCACCCGCCGCGCTGCGAGCCCGAACGCGGCCCTTCTTGAGGAAGCCGTCGTAGTGGCGCTGCAGCAGGAAGGTTTCGATCTGACGCATCGTATCAAGGATCACGCCCACCGTAATCAGCATGCCCGTACCACCGAAGAAGATCGCGATGCGCTGCGGCACGTTCAGTTCGAACAGCAGCACGTCCGGCATGACCGCGATCACCGTGAGGAAGATCGCACCAGCCAAGGTCAGCCGCGTCATGATGAAGTCCAGAAAGCGCGCCGTCGGCTCGCCGGGACGAACACCGGGGATGTAGCCGCCATACTTCTTCAAGTCGTCCGCAATCTGGATCGGCTTGAACATCACCGAGACCCAGAAATAGCTGAAGAACAGGATCAGGATCGTGTAGCCGACGTAGTAGACAATGTGACCGCGCAGGAGCTCGTTGGCGAACTCCACCAGGAAGTCCAAGCCAAACGCCGCGCCGACCTGCGAGAGGATCTGCTGCGGGAAGAGCAGGATCGCGCTCGCAAAGATGACCGGCATGACGCCCGAGTAGTTCACCTTCAGCGGCAGGAACGAGCTCTGCCCGCCCATCACCTTGTTGCCCACCACCCGCTTGGCGTACTGCACGGGAATTTTCCGCTGCCCCTGCACCACCATGATGATGCCCATCGTCACGCCGATAAACAGCGCCAGCATGACGATCGCCTGCGGGACCCCGAGGGTCTGCACGCCGATGGGAGCGAAGAACAGCTGATACGTGGCCGCGGCTGCACCGGGAATGTCGGCCAGAATACCGACAGTAATCAGGAGCGAAACACCGTTACCGATACCCCGCTGAGTGATCTGCTCACCCAGCCACATCAGCAGCATCGTGCCAGCGGTCATGATGATGACCGACGTGAACAGGAACCATCCTTTGTTCACGATCACGATCTCTCCGTAGAGATTGATGTCGTAACCGGGGAAGAGCCGCGCCGGGTTCTCCAAGGCCAGAATCAACAACGTGCCCTGCACCAAACAGATCAGCACCGTCGCATAACGCGTGTACTGGGTCAGCTTCTGGCGACCCACATCGCCCTCCTGCTGGAGCCGGCTCAGGGCCGGCACCACCGCCGTCATCAACTGGAAGATAATCGAGGCGCTGATGTACGGCATGATGCCGAGCGCACCGATTGCTCCCTTCACCAGCGCACCGCCGGTGAACATATTGTACAATCCTACGAGCGAGCCCCCGCCATCGGCGGTTTGCGCGGCGAAGAACTGCTGCAACGGCTGCGGATCAAGACCCGGGAGTGGAATGATCGCCGCGACGCGCGCGATAAACAGCAACGACAGCGTGTAGAAAATACGCTGCCGCAGCTCGGGGATCTTGAGCGAATTGGTGAAAGCAGAGAGCACGGGACGGAGAGAAAAGGTTCAGGCTGGAGGATTGTCGGCCGGAACGGAAGCTCGGGCTGCGGTGGAGCGAGCCCGAGTTTCGCCGTGAGCCGGACTTAAACCATCTCCCGATCAGGCAACGACGGCCTGACCGCCTGCCTTCTCGATCTTCTCCTTGGCGGAGGCGGAGAACTTGGAAGCCGTGACCTTCAGCGCGCGGCTCAGCTCACCGTCACCCAGCACCTTGACGTAGGTCTCGCCAGCGCGGATCAGCCCGGCATTCGCCAGCGCCGCCGCATCGACTTCGGTCACCGAAGCGTCGAGCCGATTCAGGTCGGAAACATTGACGACCGCTGCTTCAACACGGAACGCGGCTTGGTTGAAGCCACGGTGCGGCAGCTTACGGTACAGAGGCATCTGACCGCCTTCAAAACCAGGGCGGATGCTGCCACCCGAACGGGCGGTCTGACCCTTGCCACCGCGACCGGAGGTCTTGCCGTGGCCGCTGCCTTCGCCGCAACCAACGCGCTTCTTCCGGTGAACCGCACCGGCAACGTTCTTCAATTCGTGGAGTTTCATAGGAGTTCCTCAGGAGGGGCGCCGGCGTCGTGTTCAGACGCCGACTCGGATAAAAGGAAAAAACGAGGCCGGTTCGATTGATCCGGCCGGGTCACCGCGGACACCTTTTCGACGCTCGGCCGAAGGTGTGCCACGGCAGAGACTCAAGCGGCACTGGCCGCGACCGTCTCCTTGCGCACACCCTTGATCTGGTCGGGCGAACGGAGCTGGCGGAGCGCACCCAACGTCGCATTCACGACCGCAATGTGGTTCGACGAACCCATCGACTTGGTGAGCACGTTCTTCACGCCCGCGGCTTCGAGCACCGCGCGCACGGCACCACCAGCGATCAAGCCGGTGCCGGTCGTGGCGGGGCGCAGGAGCACCTTGCCGCCGTCAAAGATGCCGAGGGATTCGTGCGGGATCGTGTCGCCCTTCAGCTGCACGGCAACCATGCGCTTGCGGGCATGTTCGGTGCCCTTGCGGATCGCTTCGGGAACTTCGTTGGCCTTGCCGAGGCCGATGCCGACCTTGCCCTTGCCGTCGCCGACCACCGCCAGCGCGGAGAAGCTGAAACGGCGGCCGCCCTTCACCACCTTGGCGCAGCGATTGATGAAAACGACCTTCTCGAGCAGTTCCGGGCCGTCACTGTCCTGACGCGGAGCGCGATCCCGATCACGACGGTCGCGACTGTCGCGACGGTTGGAGTTTTGCTGTCCTGTACCGGTAGCCATGGTGCGTCGGGTTAGAATTGGAGACCGCCCTCGCGAGCAGCGTCGGCGAATTGTTTCACTTTGCCGTGGTAGCGGGCGCCGTTGCGATCGAACACGACCGAACTGATCCCGGCGGCCGTGGCCCGGGCGGCAAACGCGCTGCCCAGCGCCTTGGCGCCGTTGACGTTGGCGGCAACCTTCTGCTTGCGCAGGTCGCCATTGAGGCTGGAGAGAAACACCAGGGTGCGGCCGGCATCGTCGTCGACCGCCTGGGCGTAGATGTGTTTGGTGGTGAACCGGACCGTCAGGCGCGGACGTTCGGCGGTACCGCGAACCTTCTTGCGGATCCGCCACTTGCGCTTCTGGAGCAGGTCGGCTTTGCGAACGGTATTCACTGCAGAATCTAAAAGTTAATCGTTGATCGTGATGGGAGGCGGGGCCGGACCGCTTAAGCGACCGTCTTGCCTTCCTTGCGGCGGACGCGCTCGGCGAACTCACCGACGATGCGCACACCCTTGCCCTTGTAGGGCTCCGGCGGATAGTAGGAGCGGATATTGGCGGTGACTTCACCGACCAGCTGTTTGTCCACGCCTTCGACCTTCAGCTTGGTCTGGTCCGTCACCGTCACCTTGATACCGGCCGGGACCGTGTAGAGGATCGGGTGCGAATAACCCAAGGCGAGATCGAGCTGGTTGCCCTTGAGCGCGGCCTTGAAACCGACGCCCTGAATCTCGAGCTCCTTGGTGTAGCCCGTGGTGACACCCTTGACCATGCCAGCGATGACCGAGCGGGCGGTGCCGTACATGGCACGCGCGAAACGCGACTCGTCGCGCGGCTTCACAGTGACTTTTTTGTCGGCCACGGTGATGTCGATGACATCGCTGAAGGTCTTCTGAACCTTACCCTTGGGTCCCTCCACGAGGACGGTACCATCCTTGACCTCGATCTTGACCTTGTCGGGGATTGAAACGGGTTGTTTGCCGATGCGGCTCATGGTGTGGCTCTCCTTACCAGACGTTGCAGACCAGCTCGCCGCCCGCCTTCTGGCGACGGCAGTCCTGATCCTTCAGCAGTCCCTTGGACGTTGAGAGGATGCTGATGCCGAGCCCGTTCAGGACGCGGGGAATTTCGGTATAACCAAAGTAGAGGCGGCGGCCCGGCGTCGACACACGGTCGATACCCGTCAGGGCCGGCTGGCCGTCCACGTATTTCATTTTAACGACGAGCGTCTTGTGGCCCGCGTCGTCGGTGCCGGTTTGGTAGTCGGTCACGTAGCCTTCGCTCTTCAGAATGCCGGCGAGGCTTTCCTTCAGCTTCGAGTGCGGTGCGACGCACTCGTCGAGGCGCGCCCGGCTCGCATTGCGCAGACGGGTCAGGAAATCAGAGATCGGATCAGTCATGGATGTTGGTGTGAAAACCCCGCCGGATCATATCCGACCTCCGACGGGAAAATCGTAAAAGGGAGTTGGGCGACAGCAGGCTCGAGGGGGTGCAGCCGGTTTCCGGCCCCACCCGGCCGAGTCTTACCAGGACGACTTGATGACGCCCGGGATCTTGCCCGCCAGCGCCAGTTCGCGGAACTGGATGCGGGAGACGCCGAACTTGCGGATGTAAGCGCGCGGACGGCCGCTCATCGAGCAGCGGTTCTTGACGCGGATCGGGGACGAATTGCGCGGGAGCTTTTGCAGCTTCTTCTGCGCGGCGAAGAACTCCTCGTCGGACGTGGCCGGATTGAGGAGGGTGGCCTTCAGCTCGGCGCGCTTGGCGGCGAACTTCGCGGTGAGACGCTTGCGCTTCTCGTTGCGATTGATGGCGGAGGTCTTGGGCATGTTCTTAAACGAAAGAGTTGAGTGAGGTGTAAGGCCGAAGGTGCGTCAGACGCAGATCATTACACCTTCACAAACGGCTCAGGCAGCCTGGGTCTTGGCGCCAGCCGTTTCCGAGCGACGGAACGGCATGCCGAGGAGGCGGAGCAATTCACGACCTTCGTCGTCGGTCTTCGCCGAGGTGACGATCGTGATGTCGAGACCCATCGTCTTCTTCACGTTCTCCACGGTGATTTCCGGGAAGATGGTGAAGTCCGCGATGCCGAGGTTGTAGTTGCCCTGGCCGTCGAGCCGGGTTCCCACGCCACGGAAGTCACGGATGGTCGGGAGAGCGACCGCGAGCAGGCGGTAGAGGAATTCCCACATGGCGTCGCCACGCAGCGTCACGTGAGCGCCCACCACCTGGCCGGCACGCAGCTTGAAGTTCGCGATGGCCTTCTTCGACTTCGCCAAGACCGGCTTCTGGCCAGCGATCGCGCCGAGGTCCCGAGCGACGTCGGAGATCTGGTTCTTGTCGGCTTCCGCATCAATGCCGGTGTTGAGCGAGATCTTCACGATCTTCGGCACCTGATGCTTGTTCTTGTAACCGCGGCTCTCGACGAGGGCCGGAACGACCTTCTCGACGTAAAGCTGCTTGAGAGTGGGAGTGTACGTGTTGCTCATGGCGACCCGTCACCGGATTTCCGACCCGGCGACAAATGATCCAAAGTTGTAAGAGAAAAGAGGGTCAGTAACGCAGGCGGCGCGCTGGCTTGGCAAGCACTGTCTTGCACCAGCGCGCTTTTGCCGGCGATCAGCTCTTGCTGGCCGCAGCTGTGCGCTTCTTGGAAGCGTCGAACCGCGATTTCAGCATGAGGTTGGAAACGTGCACGGAGCCTTCGCGTTCGACGATGGCACCGTTCGGGTTCTGCTCGGACTTCTTGGTGTGGCGCTTCATCATCGCCACACCCTCAACCCGGGCGCGCTCCTTCTTCGGGAGCAGTTCGAGGACCTTGCCGGACTTGCCCTTGTGGGCGCCCGCAATGACGACGACTTCGTCGCCGCGTTTGATGTGGAATTGCTTCATTTTAGAGGACCTCCGGCGCGAGCGAGATGATCTTCATGAAGTTCTTCGCGCGAAGTTCACGGGCGACCGGTCCGAAGATGCGGGTACCCTTGGGATTGCCGTCCGCCCCGATGATGACGACGGCGTTGGAATCAAAGCGCAGGTAGCTCCCGTCGGCGCGACGGATCGGCGCCTTGGTCCGGACGACGACCGCTTTTGCGACCTCGCCCTTCTTGACCGAAGCATCGGTGGAGCTGTCCTTGATATGGACGGTGATGATGTCGCCTACGTGCGCAATGTCGGTGTTCTGGCCCTTGCGGGAGATCATCGCGGCTTTGCGCGCGCCGGTGTTGTCGGCGACTTCGAGAATGGAGCGGAGTTGGATCATGACTGGGCCTGCTGGTTAGGCGGTCGGAGCCGTCTCGTTGGATTTGCTGGTCTTGGTCGGCACCTGCTCGGCGACATCCTGCTCGGTCACCGCCACGTCTTCGACGCCGGCGGCCACTTCGAGCACACGGACGACGCGGTAACGCTTCAGCCGGCTCAGCGGGCGGGTCTCCATGACCTCGACCTTGTCGCCAACATGGGTTTCGTTCTTCTCGTCGTGAACGTGCAGAACGGTCTGCCGATTAATGACCTTCTTGTACCGCGGGTGCGGCACCTTGAAGGGAATGGTGACCTTGATGGACTTGTCGCCGGAGCGGCTGGTGACGTTGCCGACCAGGGTCTTGCGCGTATTGCGTGTCTCAGACATGGCGTTGATTTCCTAGTGGGCGCGCTCAGGCGGCCGTCTTCTTCTGGGTGAGGATGGTCTCGAGCCGGGCAATGTCCTTGCGGAGGGTCCGGATCTCGTGGGTTTTCTCCACCTGGCCGGTCTGCTTGCGGAGACGGAGTTGGAGGAGCTGTTCGCGGGTTTCGCGCAGCCGGGTTTCAATTTCAGCCGGCGCGAGTTCGCGGATTTCCTTGGCTTTCATAATCGTCGATCAGGCGGCTGAGGGTTAAATGGCGCCGTCGCGGCTGATGAAGCGGCAGCGGAACGGCAGCTTGGCGTCGGCCAGGCGAAAGGCTTCCTTGGCGATCGAGCCGGGGACACCCGCGAGCTCGAACAGGATCGCACCCGGCTTGATGACGGCGACGTAGTATTCAACGCCGCCCTTGCCGGAGCCCATTCGGACTTCGGCCGGCTTCTTGGTCACGGGCTTGTGCGGGAACACGCGGATCCAGAGTTTGCCCTTGCGCTTCAGATGGCGCGAGATGGTGACACGGGCCGCTTCGATCTGGCGACCGGTCATGGGACCGCGGGAGAGGGACTGCAGACCGAATTCACCAAACGCGAGGGTGTTGCCGCGCTTGGCGTTGCCGGCGCGCGAACCCTTTTGGGTTTTACGGTACTTGGTACGAGCAGGAGCGAGAGCCATGGCTCTTAGTAATTTGAAATTTGAGATTCGAGATCTGAGATCGCGCTACTGCGCCCCTCAGGCGTTTTCCGCGTCCTTTTTGCAGATCCAGCACTTAACGCCGATCTTGCCGTAAACGGTGCGGGCTTCCGCGAAGCCGTAGTCGATGTTCTCGCGCAGGGTGTGCAACGGCACGCGGCCTTTGCGCTGCCACTCGCGGCGGGCGATGTCCGAACCACCCAGGCGGCCGGAGCACTGGATACGGATGCCTTCGGCCCCGAGCGCCATCGACATCTCGACGGCCTTTTTCATGGCCCGGCGGAACGCGATGCGGCGCTCAAGCTGAAGCGCTACGTTCTCGGCCACGAGCTGAGCCTCGGTTTCCGGCTTCTTGACTTCCTGGATATCGAGGAGGATTTCCTTGCCGGTGAGCTTCGCCAGCTCCTCCTTGATCTTCTCGATCTCCTGACCCTTGCGGCCGATGACGATGCCGGGACGGGCGGTGTAGATCTTGACGCGAACGCGATTCGACGCGCGCTCGATGAAGATCCGCGGCACGGAGGCCTGCTTCAGCTTCTCCATGAGCTTCTCGCGGATCACCTGGTCCTCATGGAGCAGGCCGGCGAAGTCCTTCTTATTCGCGTACCAGCGGGACTGCCAGTTGCGACGGACGGCGAGACGAAAACCGACGGGATTGGTTTTTTGGCCCATGGCGGGGATCAGGAATTGTTTTGGCCGTCCGACAGGACGATGCGAATGTGACTCATCTTCTTGCGACGGGGCGCAGCGGAACCGCGGGCAGCGGCCTTGAAGCGCTTCAGCACCGGCCCCTGCTCGATCAGCGCCTTCGTGACCACGAGGTCGTCGGCCGAAAGATTGTTGTTGTTCTCAGCGTTCGCGATGGCGCTCTTGAGCGTCTTCGCGATCAGCCGCGCCGACTTGCGCGGGATGACTGAGAGCAGGCCGATGGCCTCGGGGGCCTTGCGACCTTGGATGGTGCGGGCCACTTCGCGCATCTTCTTGGGCGACATGCGCGCGTAGCGAGTGAGGGCTTGGACTTCCATGGGTGACGGGAGGATTCCCCCGGATCGGGGGGCGACAGCAGTGCCGCGGAGGCGGCACCCTGCCCTTTCAGTGTTTTAGACGAGAACGAGAAACGAAGAGGTGAATGGGATTCAGAAACGGCCGGTCGCGCGGAGGAAGGTGCGTGAAGAACAAAGTCGGGAGCCCTTCCCCATTCTTCACGCCACCGTCGCGCGGACAGCCAGCGTCAGACTTCCTTGCGGGTCATGCCGCCGTGAGCCTTGAACACACGGGTCGGAGCGAACTCGCCCAGCTTGTGACCCACCATGTTCTCCGTGACATAAACGGCAGTGAACTGCTTGCCGTTGTGCACGTTGAAGGTGATGCCGACAAACTCGGGCGTAATCGTCGAGCGGCGGGACCAGGTCTGGATGGGCTTCTTGGCGCCGGAGGACTTGTTCGCCTTCTCGATCTTCTCGAGGAGGTGATAGTCGACGAAGAAGCCTTTCTTGATGGAACGGGCCATGGTGAAACGGGATTACTGCTTGCCGCGCGGCTTGCGGCCGTTGTGACGGACGAGGATGAGGCTGTTCGACGGCTTGGAACGCCGGCGCGTCGGGAAGCCCTTGGCGAGCTGGCCCCACGGGGAGACGAGGTGCTGGCGACCGCCACCACCCTTAGACTTACCCTGGCCACCACCGTTGGGGTGGTCGATCGGGTTCATCGCCATACCGCGAACGCGGGGGCGCTTGCCGAGCCAACGGCGACGACCGGCCTTGCCGAGCGACGCGTTCATATGGTCGCCATTGCTGACGACGCCGATGGTCGCGCGACATTTCGGGTTAACCAGGCGGATTTCGCCCGACGGCAACTTGAGCTGGGCATAACCGCCATCAACACCCACCAGCTCCACGGAGGAACCGGCGGTCCGGGCCAGCTGCGCACCCTTGCCCGGCAACAGCTCCACGCAATGCACGCGGGTGGCCGGCGGGATGACGGACAGCGGAAAGTTGTTACCCGTGACGTAGTCGTTGATGGTCGCCTTGTCGGAAGCGACGATCGTGTCGCCCACCTTCAGGCCCTGCGGCGCGATGATGTAGCGCTTATCGTTGCCCGGGTACTCGACCAGCGCGATGTGCGCCGTGCGGTTCGGATCGTACTCCAGCGCGATCACCTTCGCCGGCACGTCGAGTTTGTCGACGCGCTTGAAGTCGATGATGCGGTAAAGCTGCTTGTGACCGCCACCACGACGACGCGAGGTGATGCGACCGTACACGTTGCGGCCGCCGGTCTTCGGCTTCGGCTCAACGAGGTGTCGCTCCGGCCGCTTCTTGGTCAGACCCTGGGAGCGATTCAGCTGGGTGAAACGCAAGGAGGGGGTCAGGGGGCGGTGAGATTTGATAGCCATGGATGGTTTCTCCGGATTTAGCGAGGTCGCTTAGACGAGCTCGATCTTGTCGCCGGCCTTGAGGGTCACGATGGCCTTCTTGAAGTCGGACTTGCGACCAGGGCGGCCTTGGCGACTGCGGGCGGCCTTGCCACGGTAATTCAGCACGTTCACGCGCTTCACGGTGACCTTGAAGGTCTTTTCTACCGCTTGGGCGATGGCTGCCTTGGTGGCAACCGGCGCAACCTCGAAGGTGTACTGGCCGAGCTCCGCGGATTGCGCGTTGGATTTCTCGGTCAGGCGGACCAATTTGAGAACCTTGTCGGCGTTCATCAGTTCTTTCCTCCGTTGATGCGGGCGATGACCGCGTCGAGCGCCTTGGCGCTGAAAACGATCTTCTTATATTGCGCGAGATCGAGGGTGTTGAGCTTCGCGGCTTCCTGCAGCGAAATGCGATCGATGTTGCGGGCAGCGCGCACGGCCTCGACCGAGAACGGAGAGTCGACCAGCAACACTTTGCCTTCCGGCGCAATGCGGGCGACGACCTCGTTGACGATCTTGGTCTTCACCGGGTTGGCGACGAAATCTTCGATCACCACAACCTCGCCGGCCGTGGCCCGGTTAAACAGCTGCCGGCTGAACGCCAGCGCCTTCACCTTGGCATTGATCTTCTTCGAGTAGTCACGCGGCTTCGGACCAAACACGACACCACCACCGACCCACAGCGGGGAGCGGATGGAGCCGGCGCGAGCGCGGCCGGTGCCCTTCTGGCGCCACGGCTTCTTGCCACCGCCGGAAACCTCACCACGCGTCTTGGTGGAGTGAGTGCCCTGGCGATTGTTGGCGTTGATGGCGACGATGACTTCCTTGACCGCCTGCTGGCCCTTGTCCCCCTCGAATGTCGGGAGGGCGAAGTCCTGCTCGCGGGAGGTTTTTCCGTCGGAGCTAAAAACGGTGAGTTTCATGAGACGTTTCCTCGGGTTCAGGCGGCCTTCTTCTGGCCCTTCTTCGCCGTGCGGACCACGACGGTGTCGCCGTTGGCGCCGGGAATCGCGCCTTTCACCAGCAGCAGGTTCTTGTCGGCAATGATCTTAACGACGCTCAGGTTTTGCACCGTGCGACGCTCGCTGCCCATGTGACCGGGCATCGGCTGGTTCTTCCAAGTGCGGCCAGGGGTCTGGCGCATACCGATCGAACCGATCCGGCGGTGGAACATCGAACCGTGCGTCGCCGGACCACCGGCAACCCGGTAGCGCTTCACAACGCCTTGAAAGCCCTTGCCCTTGCTGACGCCGATGACGTCGATGCTCTGGCCTTCCTTGAAGGCTTCGACGGTGACGAGGTCGCCGACCTTCACGGTCGGAGCGTCGGTCAGGCGAACTTCATCGAGTTCACGCGGCGCGAGCTCGAGACCCGCCTTTTTCGCGTGGTTGAGCTCGGCCTTGGAGGTGTTCTTCGCCTTCTTCGAGGCGAAGCCGAGCTGGACGGCATTGTAGCCGTCGGTGGCGACGGTCTTAACCTGGACCACTGGGCAGGGTCCGGCTTCGACCACGGTGACCGGGACTAGGACGTTGTTCGCGTCATAGACCTGGGTCATCCCGATCTTTTTGCCAATAATGGTGCTGATCATGGGCTAAGTGGTAGGTGGAGGGTTTCCGTTTCGTGGAACCTACATTAGCGATTCCGGCGGTGAGGCCCGCCGGAGGTGCCGCTAAACTGTGGCTGAAACTGTGACTGGGCGCGGAGTGAACGGACCCGGGTTGATTCCGGAGCGGCGTTCCTCAGACGTTGATGGTGATGTCGACGCCGGACGGCAGGTTGAGCTTCTTCAGCTCGTCCACGGTCTGAGCGGTGGGTTCGATGATATCGATCAGGCGCTTGTGGGTCCGGCTTTCGAACTGCTCCATCGACTTTTTGTCGACGTGCGGTGAGCGATTGACACTCAGCTTTTCGATACGGGTCGGCAGCGGGATCGGGCCGGACACGCGGGCGCCGGAGCGCTTGGCGGTCTCGACGATCTCCAAGGCGGACTGATCGATAACACGATAGTCGAAGCCCTGGAGCTTGATGCGAATACGTTGGCCTTTCATGGCGATAAAGAACGAGGGTTAGCTGCGGGCCGGGGCTTTGCTCGACGTCTCGACGATCTTCGCGAGCAGCGAGTTCGGCACTTGTTCGAAGTGCGACGGAGTAATCGACGCACTGGCGCGGCCCTTCGACAGCGAACGAATGTCGGTCACGTAGCCGAAGAGCATTTCGAGCGGGACATGGCAGTTGACGATCGTGGCACCCGCCTTCGATTCCATGCCGTTGATGCGGCCACGGCGACGGTTGATGTCACCCATGAGGTCGCCCTGGAACTCTTCCGGCGTGGTGAGTTCGACGGACATGATCGGTTCGAGCAGGATCGGGTCGGCCGCCTTCATCGCCTCCTTGAAGGCGAAGATGCCGGCCATCTTGAACGCGATTTCCGACGAGTCGACCGGGTGGAACGAACCGTCCACGATGCGAACCTTGACGTCGACGACCGGGTAACCGGCGACGACACCATTGTTGCAGCCTTCCAAGATACCGTCGGTCGACGGCTTGATGAATTCCTTGGGAATGACGCCACCAACGATCTCGTTGATGACCTCGATGCCCTTGCCCTTCTCGTTCGGCTCGATCTTGACGACCACGTGGCCGTACTGGCCCTTGCCACCCGTCTGGCGGATGAACTTGCCTTCACCGTCCGCGGATTGGGTGATCGTTTCACGGTAGGCGATCTGCGGCTTGCCGACGGTCGCCTCGACCTTGAATTCACGCTTCATCCGGTCGACGATGATGTCGAGGTGTAGCTCGCCCATGCCGGCGAGGATGGTCTGGCCCGTTTCCTCATCGGTCTTCACCTTGAGGGTCGGGTCCTCGGCCACCAAACGCTGAAGCGCGGTGCTCATCTTCTCTTGGTCCGCCTTCGAGTTCGGCTCGATCGACATCGCGATCACGGGCTCGGGGAAGGACGGCGGCTCAAGACGGATGTCGAAATCTTCATCACACAGCGTGTCGCCGGTGATGACGTCCTTGACGCCCACGAGCGCGCAGATGTCGCCCGAGTACGCCACGTCGATTTCGTCACGATCCATCGCACGCATCAACAGCAGGCGGGAGACACGCTCCGAGCGGCGGGTGCGCGGGTTGTAAACCGACATGCCCTTCTTGATCTGTCCGGTGTAGACGCGGAAGAAGACGAGCTTACCGACGAACGGGTCGGTCCAGAGCTTGAACGCCAGGCCAGCCAGCTTGCTGTTGTCGTCGACGGTCGCGGTGACCTTGTTGCCGTCACCATCTTCGCCCTGGATCGGGGGCAGGTCGATCGGGTTCGGCAGGTAGTTGACCACGCAGTCGAGCAGGCGCTGCACGCCCTTCTTTTTGAAGGCCGAACCGGGAATGACGCCGGTGAACTTCATGGAGATCGTCGCCTTCCGGACGGCGAACATCAGCTCCTGCACCGTGATCTCTTCACCACCGAGGTATTTCTCGGCAATCGTGTCGTCGAAGTCCGAAACCGCCTCGATGAGCTTTTCGCGGTACTCGGAAGCCTGCGCCTTGTACTCCTCGGGGATCTCGCGCGTCACCGGCTCGAGACCGAGCGGGTCCTTGGTGTCGTCGAAAATGTAGGCGACGTTCTGAACCAGGTCGATCAGACCATCAAAGTTGTCCTCGGCGCCGATCGGCAGATACAGGGGGTGCGCATTGGCACCCAGCTTCTGGCGCATTTCACTGACGGCGCGGAAGAAATCGGCGCCCGTGCGGTCCATCTTGTTGACGAACGCAATGCGCGGAACGCCGTACTTGTTGGCCTGGCGCCACACCGTCTCCGACTGCGGCTGAACGCCGGCGACCGCGCAGAACACGGCAATGGCGCCGTCGAGCACGCGCATCGAGCGCTCCACCTCGGCGGTGAAGTCGACGTGTCCGGGAGTATCAATAACGTTGATACGCTGTTTGATGCCCTTCCAGGGCCCCCAGGAGGCGTTCCAGGCGCAGGAAATGGCCGCCGCGGTGATGGTGATGCCGCGCTCGCGCTCCTGCTCCATCCAGTCGGTCACCGCCGACCCCTCGTGCACCTCGCCCATCTTATGGACGGCGCCGGAGTAGAACAGGATCCGTTCGCTGGTGGTGGTCTTGCCGGCATCGATGTGCGCGGCGATGCCGATGTTGCGCGTCCACTCCAGCGGATAGGCACGCTCCTTGGCGTTAACCTTGGCCGCCTTGGCGCGCTCGGTGACGATGGTGACTGTGGGAGCAGCAGTAGACATTAGACGGACCCTTACCAGCGGAGGTGGGCGAACGCGCGGTTCGCCTGCGCCATTTTATGAGTATCTTCCTTCTTCTTCACGACGCTGCCCGTGTTGTTGTAGGCGTCGATAATCTCGGCCGCCAAGGCATCGCGCATCGTGGTGCCCTTCCGACCGGAAGCGGCGGTAACAATCCAACGGAGCGCCAGGCTTTCCTGCCGCTCGTACGAAATCTCAACCGGCACCTGATAGGTGGCGCCACCAACACGACGGCTCTTCACCTCGAGGCGCGGACGCGCATTTTCCAGCGCGCCGATCAGGAGATCAACCGGGTCGCCCTTCTCGAGCTTCTCCGAAACCTTTTCAAAGGCACCGTAAACGATGCGCTCGGCCAGGTTCTTCTTGCCGCTCTTCATCACGACGTTGACGAGGTGCGCGACGAGGGGGCTGTTGTAACGGATGTCCGGCTGGACATCCCGCTTGGTGGCTCTGTGACGACGAGACATGGTCTAGGCTCCTGCGTGGCGGATTACTTCTTCTCCTTCGGGCGCTTCACGCCGTACTTCGAGCGACTGCGGCGGCGCTTCTCCACACCCGTGGCGTCGAGGGTGCCGCGAACAATGTGGTAACGAACGCCCGGGAGGTCCTTCACACGACCACCGCGCACGAGCACGATCGAGTGCTCCTGCAGGTTGTGGCCCTCATCCGGGATGTAGGAAATCACCTCGCTGCCGTTCGTCAGACGGACCTTGGCAACCTTGCGAATGGCCGAGTTCGGCTTCTTCGGCGTACGGGTCATCACCTGCACGCACACGCCACGGCGAAAAGGATTGGAGTCCAGGGCGGGCGACTTGGACTTCGCCGTGATCTGGCGGCGGCCCTTACGCACGAGTTGGTTGATGGTCGGCATACAAAACGGAGGATGAAAATTCGAGAAAAGAGGCGGAAAGTGGAGACCCGCCCTAGGCGCATCAAGCACTTTCTGGCGAAAAGATACGTGTCACGGAAAAGTGGAGACACAGCACCACCTGTCCGTCGGTAGAAAAGCGCTCACCCACACCGGGTAGGCAGCGCGCAAAAGCGGAGACAGAGTTGGTCATCGCACTGCTTCGCACGCCCAAATACAAGCTCGATTTTAGCCGGGTTCAGTGTCGGAGGCGTGTCCGGAATGCTCCGGTTCTTCAACTGGCGGGGCCCGGGGATCCTCTTTCCCGCCGAGACTCTCCCCAACCGCTCGACGACGGCACAAAAAAATCGCCCGGCCGCGAGGCCGGGCGAATAAACCCATGGAGCTAGGCTCAACATGGGTTTTTGGCGGGAGGGAGTGCGAGGATCGCGAGCCACCAAGCGAAGACAAGCCTAAAATCGACCCCCTCCCCGGCGCGCCGCCGAACACGCCTAATCCGGACGGATCCGAGGGGCGCTCAATGCGTCCGCGGACTCCGACCGTTGCACCTCGAGCAAGATCGCCCCCAAGAGGTTCTTCCGCAGGTACTCAAAACTCACGCGTCCGTAACCTCCCTGTCCCCAGCGCACGCCATAGGAGTTCTTGAAGATGAACATGGCGTCCTCCAGGCGCCCGGTCGCGCACGTGTAGCCCACCAACGTCACGGCATGCGCGTAGTCACCCAAGGGCGACTGCACCGTCAACACGCCGGCTCGCAAGGTGTTCGGGTGCGGCCAGCGCACTCCGATCACCACTGGGACCTCGGCATTCAGCGCATGCGTCGCCGCCACGATCTGGCTGACGGTCTCGCGCGAGTTGAGCAGTTGAATGTACACGCGGCGACGGGACCGCGCCTCCTCCACAACCTCGGGCGGCGGTGCAGCGATCGCCGCCACCCTCGAACCAAAGGTGTTGGGCATGCTCGCCTGCAACGGGATGCCGTATGCCCGCAACGCCGTGATGACTTCCCCGAGGGAGAAGCCTTCGTCGCGCCAGTTGTCCTGAACTTCGGTTTCGCCGGTCTCCAGCGCACCGCCGAGGCCAGGCCGCTGAGTCACGCGGCGCGTCGCCCAGATCAGGTACTCTTCCGACAGCTTCTCCGGTTCCCCCACCAGGAGAGCCGTCTGATACTCCAACGCGCTGACCACCGCAAAAACGGAGCAACTGGGCCGGCGCCCCTGATCTTTCACGCCAAGTCCCGCAAAGCGGCTCCGCAAATCGACCTCCCGGCGCAGCTCTGGCGGGTCACTCAGGCGCGGCAGCAGCCGGTCGAAACGGGCTTCCTCCTGCAACCGGGTATTCCGACGAAGATGTTCGCGCTCCACGCGGATCTGCACACGCTCGCGCTGCCGTTCCGCCTCCATCCGAGCCGCCTCCTCGGACTCCGGACTGTAGTCAAAACGCGCCTGGAGTTCAGGACTCAGGTCACGCAAAGCAACGGACGTCAGCCCGCCCTGGTGCATGAAGACCAATGAGCGTGCATTCACCTGCCGCACCTCAACGTTGCGATAAATCCGCCCACGCACCTCAAGCTGCTCCAGCTGAACGGGCACTTGGGACCACGCTACGCCCGGCCACAACAAGCCAATCGCCGCGACCAGCGCGTTCAGCGAAGGCCAACACCTCCTCCCGATCCTGAGCAGAGCTGGCTGTCCTGCGGGTTCGTCCATGGACCTGCTCGAGCAACCTGATGAATCCGGTTTGTGGCAAATGGATTGTGGTTGTGAACCGCAGTCACGATGCGCGGGACGCCAGACGGCATGAACTTTCCACCGGCGTCCGCATCTACCGGGCATGTCGTTTGCCTATCAGAACCCCATCTGGCCGGGGTACCTTGCCGACCCTTTTATCCTGCGCCACGAGGGCGTTTATTATGCTTATGGCACTGGCAGCTCCGGCGGCAATGTGCCCGCCGGCACCGGCGTGTTCCCGCTGCTGCGCTCCCCCAACCTCGTGGACTGGGAGGATCTCGGCGGGGTGCTGCAACGCCCGAACGATGGCGTCGACCGCGCGTACTGGGCCCCCGAAGTGGCCGAACGCGGCGGCCAGTTCTTTCTCTACTACTCCCGCGCACCAGCCGGTCAGGATGAACGTCATCGGCTGAGGGTCGCTGTGGCTGGGTCGCCGACCGGCCCTTTTGTCGACCAAGGCGAGGTTCTGCCGGCGGACGAAGGGTTCTCCATCGACGCACACCCGTTCCGTGATCCCCGGGACCAGCGTTGGTACCTGTTTTTTGCCCGGGACTACTTCGACGAACGCGTTGGAACCGGAATCGCTGTGGCGCCCTTGGCCGACTCGATGACGCGGACTGACGGCCCCTCACGACCGGTGCTGCGAGCAGACAACGATTGGCAAATTTATCAAAGAAACCGCCAAATCTACGGCCGCGAGTGGACTGCTTGGCACACCGTCGAGGGCCCGAGTGTGGTTTACCATGACGACCGCTACTGGTGCTTCTATTCGGGCGGGAACTGGCAGACCCGCGACTACGGAGTCAGCTACGGTGTGGCGGATCACCCATTGGGCCCTTGGCGCCACGCCGACGCCCCCCACTCGCGAGTCCTTCAGGAGCGTCCGGGCGAAGTTCTCGGCCCGGGTCACAACTCCGTCACGACAACGCCGGACGGCCGGACACCTCTCATCGTGTACCACGCCTGGGATCCGGCGGCTACGGCTCGGCGCATTTGCATTGATCCACTCGTTTGGACAAAGGACGGCCCACGGTGTGCCGGTCCCTCCACAGGTCGCCAATTAATCGGTTAAACTTTCGGGAGAGACCGCGGCTTCGAAAGATCGTCGCGAGGGCGTCCGCGCATCGGCGGCTCATTCGTCGTGTTAATGCCTCCTACTGACATGGCGACCACGACGAACCATTACCTCCTCCTCTTCCGCGACCCGGGAGACCCCGCTTACCTCTCCTTCTCGCCGGAACAACGCCAACACCTGCTCGAACGATGGACGGCCTGGATCGAGGAATTATCACGCTGCGGAGCCGTCGCCGACGGCCATCCACTCGAAGCGGAAGGCTGCCTCGTTTCGGGTCGGCACGGTGAACGAGTTTCAGACCGGCTCTTCTCCGAAGATCGACTGATGATCGGCGGCTACCTGCTGCTCCGCGTTCCGGACCTGCACGCCGCCACAACGATCGCGCAACAGTGCCCGGGGCTCGCCTACGGGCTGACGGTGGAGGTGCGCCCGACCGGCGAAAGTTGTCCTCGTCTGAAACCGACCACGACCCGCGCGCCGATGTCCGAACCGGTGGCTTCCTGATCGACCAGAGCAGCCTCACGCGTGCCGGGAGCGCCCGGCGGTTCAGCCCGGAGTCTTGCAATCTCCAGTCACCGGATCATTCGCAAGTCATGACGATGAACCGACGGGAGTTCGCCCGCATCTTGTCCGGTATCGCCCTGGTTCCGCTGGCGCGCCTGTCCGCCACCGCCGCCACACCTGCCCTGCCGCGGATTGGCGTGCAAACGACGCTGGCTCACGCGGCCGAAGTGAAGGCGGCCGGCGGAGATTTCATCGCGGAGAGTGTCGCTGGACTGATCCAGCCCGATGCCGGCGAAGACGTATTCACACTGGCCCTTCAGCGCGTCCGCGAAGCCGGGCTGCCGATCTACGCCTGCAACTACTTCATTGGCCGCCGGGACCTTCGCTGCACCGGACCTGACGCCAACCATGACGCCGTGCTGGCCTACGCCACGCGGGCGTTTGCGCGAGCCCAGCGCCTCGGCGTCCGCGTGATCGTCTTTGGTAGCTCCGCCAGCCGCTCAATTCCCGAGGGCTTTGAGGAGGCAAGAGCTCGCGACCAATTCGCGACCCTCCTGGCCGCCTTGGGGCCACGAGCGCGCGATCACGACGTCAAACTTGCCGTCGAGTCGCTCCAGTCGCGCGAATGCAACTTCCTGACGAAGATCCGTGACGTCGCGGACGTCGTCCAGCGAGCCGATCATCCCAACATCCGAATCACGGCGGACCTCTACCACATGGTGGCTGAGCAGGAAACGCCGGACGATCTCCGCGCCGTGCTGCCGTGGTTGGCGCATCTGGAGTTGGCCGAGGTGCAAGGGCGTCGCCTGCCCCAGCCCAATGGCCAGGACTTTCGCCCGTTCTTCAAAGTGCTCAAAACCGCCGGTCACCCCGGCGCTGTGTGCTTCGAAGGCCGCTTTGAATCGGAGGAGCTCACCCGGGGTCTCGCCCTGTTGAGGCAGCAGTGGACTGAAGCGTGAACAAAGCCCGCGGGTTTCTTCGCGCCCGCTGACGTTTGCCGTCACACGCAGGCCCGCCGACAGCCCACGGTCGTAGTGGCCGAGCCACGACGGGCTGGCTGGGCGTGTGCAAAGAACGACACTACTTTGGCCGCTTCTCCCGTCCGAGGGTCTGGAGATAAGCCACCAAGTCGCGCAGCTCACGTGGCGACAGAATTCCGGCCATCGGCGGCATAATCGACATCGGCGGAGTCATCTCCGTGATCTGGTTGCGGGGAACCCGGTGAACCGAACCGTCAATCGGCCGGACGACGACCTCCGCTGCGGATTCCTCCACCAATCCGCCGTGCACGCTCTCACCACTGGCCAGCGTGACGGAAACAAAGCCGTACCCGGGCGACAGTTCCGCACCGGGTTCGATGAGTGAGCGAAGCAGCGATTCCGGCGATCGAGTCCGGCCGATCTTCGTCAGCGGCGGTCCCACCTGGCTGCCTTGATTGGACTCGATCCGATGACAGGCGAGGCAATTGGCCGCCAGATGGTTCAAGGCCAGCTCACGTCCTGCGGTCGGGTCACCGCCCGCCAGCAGATCGCGATGCGCCTGGCCGTCCGCCGACGCCGCATATTGTTCCACCACGCGCGCCCAACGCGGCGTCTTGGCGGAACGTTGCTCCAGAACCTCCAGCACGTCCCGATGGAGCGCGGGCACCAGTTTTCCGCCGAGCAAATCAGCCGCCAGCTGTTCGAGCAGCGGATCCGCCACTCGTGTATCCAATCCGCTGATCAGGGAGATGATCCGTTGCTGGACACCGATGCTACGGCTGCCCAAGGCCTGCCGGGCGGCCGCCGCAAACGCCGTCGGTTCCTGTTGCGCAAGCAACTCCATCGCAACCGTGAAGAGCGCGTCCTGAGCCTCCGCCGCCAACGCACCCGTCTGCATCGCATGGAGCGTCGCCGATCCCGGGGAAGCCCGAGCCGTCAGGCGGAGCAACTGCGCCCGCAGTTCCCCTGACGCTGCCTCGTCCGCAAACGCCCGCGCCAGCTGCTCCGGCTGCGGATTCAGCCGGTGCGCGATCATCGTCTCAATGGCGAGCGAACGCAGCTCCGGCTCCGGCAGGTCGAGCAGCACGCCAAGCTTCGGCAGCAACACGTCTCCCACCGGCTCGGTTTGAATCGAGCGCGCCCAGCCGTCCACCCGGTCGAGCCGCGGGGGCTCCGGCCAAGTCCGCAGCGCGATGAGCGCCTCCTCCCGCATTTCCAAGGGCTCCGCCGGATTCAGCGCGTATTCAAGAAGTCGCGACGCTGCCACCGGCGCGCCCAGCCGGAGGTTCGCGTTGATCACGCGCCGCCGCATCATCTCCGGCAAGCCGTCACGCGACAGCATCTCCGCCAATTTCGGCAGGGCCGCGGGCAAAGCAACTTCATCATGGATCGCGCGCGCCGCCTCGCTCGAGACGCGCGAATCCGAATCATTGAGAAAAGCGGCCACCTCCGCGGAGCGCTGCCGGCGCAGGGCCAGCACACTGGCCATCCGCACCCATATCGATTCGTCGGACGTACGCTGCACCAGCCACTCAGCCGACGCGTTCCGCGCCAACGCGCCCACCAGCGCACTGCGGAGCACCGGGTCGTGCCCATCTTCGGCACACGCCGAACGCAGCGCCTGCAGCGCCTCCGGAGCCGCCGCCTTGGAAAGCGCCACCGCCACGTGGAAGCGCACGCGCGGTTTCGCATCGCGCAACGCTTCGATCAAGACGCGCACGGTGGCCCCCTCAGGTGAAGCGTCTCCCAGCACCTTGGCGGTCTGTGCCCGGATCTCCGCTTCAGCATGACGGAGCAGCGACCGGATCGGAGCGTCTTCAACCACTCCCTTCCGCAAAAGTTGTCCGTAGCCCCGCAACGCATGAACCCGCGCCAAGAGCGGCGCTTCATCCCGTTGCGCGACTTGGAGAAGTTCGGCCGCCTTGTTTCGACGCACCAGGGCGAACTGCGCCTGCTGCCGCACCCGTTGATCGGCGTGCTCGAGCCAGCGGAGCAGATCCGTCTGGGCGGCCTCGTCAAAGTTGCCCCGCAGAAGATCGTACGTCGCCTTCCGTTCCGGCTCGTCGCGCTTGACCGAGTCGACCTTCCAAACTGCTCCGAGCTCATCCAGCGGATAGCCTCCGATCCAGTCCGCCATCATCAGCGATCCGTCGGCGTGCCAGTCCAGGCCGATGCCCATCACGCCCGTATTTAGCACGCGCTCTCCCACCATGCGGAAGGACGCACCCTCGGGCTCAACTCGGAACCCGCGGATTCGGCCCGCCGGGAACTCCGTCAGCAAAAAGTGGCTACGCTGGTCCGGTCCGAGCGCGGTCCCGGGCTCGAAGCGAAAACCGGCCGGTCCATCGGCGTAGTTGGCGATCGGAGGCAAGAGATACGCCGGCTGGCCCTCGAACTGCGGTTGCCAAAGTCCTTCCCGCATCCACGGGCTCGCCATTCCCATGTATTGGTAATTGCAGCGCCACCCTGAGTCGCTGCCCTCCGCGATGTAAACGAAGCGCTCCCGTTCGCCCTCCATGTCCGCGTCGTTGTCGACCACGAACAGGTTGCCCCAGGCATCGAAGGCCGGCTCCTGCGGATTGCGCAATCCGTGCGCGTACACTTCAAACCCTGAACCATCCGGCTCGATGCGAAACACGGCCCCTTCGTTGGGATAATAGAAGTGCCGACCCTCGCGCGACGTCACGTTCGCGCCTTTGTCCCCGATGCTCCAGTAGATCCGCCCGTCGGGCCCAACGCTGAGCCCGTGCATGTCGTGCCCGGCGTACGCAATGTGAAAGCCGAAGCCGTGAACGACCACTTCACGAATGTCGGCCACGCCGTCGTCATCGACGTCCTTCAGCCGCCACAAGTCGGGCGCGATGGTCGCGTAAAGCCAACCATCGTGCCAAAGCACGCCGGCGGCGATGCCCGTGACGTCGGAGTTAAAGCCTTCCGCGAACACCGTCATTTTGTCCGCGGTCCCATCTCCGTCCGTGTCACGGAGCTGGTAGATTCGCTCCGTATGAACGGTGAGGTCGTGATAATCGATCGAGCCGTCCTGGTTATGATCAGCGAGGCTGCCGCGTGGCCGGAGCAGCCTTCCCGGAGCCAGCTCCCGCCGGTAAAACGCTCGTTTCGCCTCGACACTGTCGAGCGCGACGTCGTCCGGAATCCAGTCCGTGTTCTCCCGGATATCGAGATCGGCCACCTTGCGGCGCGTCGTCGCCGTGACGTACACGCGGCCCTGCGGGTCAACCGCGCACGCGACCGGATCCGGCACATTCAAGTCTCCCGACCACTTGTGTAGAACGAGTTCGCCTCCACCGGTCTCCGCTGGAGTCGCCGCCGGCAACGTCAGCGTGGCGAGATGAAGCGGGACCAAAATTGCACCAAGGCGAAAAGACGCGATCACCGGCATCGAAACGGGGAAACAGGTTGTGGGGCGCAAGAGGGCAACCCCGAAAACCGCGCACGATTTCGACTCGCCGCGGTGCAGGCAACGTTTTGTCGCGAACCTCAGCGCGCGCCCAACAGCCGAAGTTCAGCCCCCAGTCCGCGGACCAAAGACGGTGCAACCCGCTCGCGCACGCCACCACCACCGGCTGTATTCAGCCGGTCGGGACGTCGAACCCGCTCGCAGTCAACGGCCCAGCAGCAAAGCAGCCCCCCGCGGAGCCGGCCACGTTTCCTTCAGGCCGGACCGCTGGATGCGGAAGCCAATTCCGAACGCGCAGGCTCGTTGTGGAGCTGGCCCAGGTTACACCGCTCCGCCACTGGGCGGATCTCGACCCGGAAACCATACGGCAAGCCGGGACACTGCCGGGCGATCTCTGTCGCCTCCTCCCAACTCACGTTGAGGAAGAAGTAACCGCCAACCGCCTCCTTCGCCTCGGCGAACGGCCCATCCATCACGCGTTCCCCCTTCGGTCCGGAAATCACGCGGGCCTGCGGCTGCAGCGGGTGACCATGCTGCAACTTTCGACGCGACAGCAGCCCGTCGTACCACTCGTTCCAGCGGTTCACCAACTCTTCGCGATCGCGCGGGTCGATCTCGCGCAAACGCTCCGGCGTGGGCAGGTGAAACAACAGCATGTGCGGGGAGGAGGAGTCAGACATAAGCGCGATGGGGTGAACGTGACCGGACCACACCAGCGGCCGGTCGTGTGCGACAGATCACCATTTCTCCCGGATGGCGCAACCCTTGGTTGGCGCGGTTCGCCACGCTATCCGGAGTCGGTCGTCACCCCATCCGCGCTTCGGGCCATCGCGCACCCCGCCTCAGACAGGCTGTAGGGGTTTCCCGGATGCAATCAGGACGCGGCAGGATCGACCATCGTAGCTTCGCGTTAGAATCGAAGGAGTTGTATAATAGGCGTGAAACTCTGAGCGTGAGGCGTTTTCCCTAGCGGTTCTGGACCGAAGGCCTCTAGCAGTACGGAGATGCGGGTGTTAACCTCCCCTATGATGACGGCTTCGCGACACCCACGTGCGTTCTTCCCGGCCCCCAGGCGGAAGGGTGGGAGCGCGGGTTTCACGGTCATGGAGGTTGTCGCCGCAAGTTTTGTCCTGGTCCTCGCCATCAGTTCGGCCCTCGCCGTGATCCAAACCGGCTTCCGGGCCTTGGACTTGGCGCGCTCGACCACCGCCGTTTCGCAGGTCCTGCAAAGTGAGATCGAAACGGTGCGACTGATGTCTTGGGGCGAAGTTGAAAAACTGCCGGAAGAGGCGGCCGTCGATGCCGCCTGGACGTACCAAACCGAGACCGACCTGCCGCTCGATTTGAACGTGGTCCGCCGGGTGGTACCTGTGGCCACGGAGGACAATTTGCGCCGAATCATCGTCACAGCGACGTGGAAGACCGTCGACGGGCTGAGCCACACGCGCAGCACCGCGACCGAGTACTGCAAGGATGGCCTCAATGACTACTATGCGACAGTCGTTTCCGAATAGAGGATCGCAACGCGGCTTCACTCTCACCGAGGTGATGATCGCGCTGGCGCTCGCATCGATCCTCGTCGCCGCAATCCTGACGACCGTGGTCACGCTGAGCCGGGGCAGCATGAACCTGGCGCGTTACGCCGATCTGAACCAGGAGGCGCGACAGGGATTGCAGACGTTTGCGCGCGATATCCGGCAGGCTTCCGCCATCACCTGGAACTCCGAACGCAGCATCAGCGTGACGGTTAATGGCAGCACCATCACGTATTCACTGGACCGCGACGATGGGACGGGGCTGTGGGCCTTTCGTCGGGCTGGGCGACCGCTCATCCAGGCCGTGGATCCGGACAGCTTCCGGCTGACCGGCTTCCGCATCGTCTTCGCCGAGTCCGGGACTGAATCCGAAGCAACTGCGGAAGCCCGCCCGGTGCCCTTGAGCCTGGACGATCTCGCGCTCGCGAGTCGCGAGACCAAACAGTTGCAGCTGGAGCTGCGTTCGGTCCGTCAATCGGCGGGCTCCCCCCAGGCCAGCAACACAGTCGTCAGCGCCCGCTACATTCTGCGCAACAAGAGGATCACTTCCTGAGACGCCAGATGTTGCGATCGCACCGATGGCTGCCCCCGCCCCGTGCGCCCCGGGGTTCTGTGCTGGTGGTCGCGCTCCTCTTCGCCACCGCCATCGCGATCGCTCTAGGCTCCTACCTGCAACTGGCCAACTCCACCCTGCGGGCGGCCAATCGTGCGCATTTGAACGAGGTCGCCACGAATCTGGCGGAGACTGGCCTCGAGCGCGGCATGTTGGCGATCGCGCACTCGATCGAGGACCCCACCTATGACTGGTCGGACTGGACGGTCTCGGGCTCGAATGCCTCCCAACGCTTTGAAGGCTTTACCTACCCCGCCAACACAACGGGTTTCGTGCGGGTGCTGATACAGAATTATCAGGACATCAATCATCGCACGATCGTCGCGCGCGCCACGATTGAAGCGCCGCGACAGGCTCCCGTTGAAAAATGGCTGCGCGTGCAATGCGAGCGCAGCTCCCCGCTCGTCGGCGGCGTGATGGGCGGCCGCGTCCAACTGAGCGGCGGCTCCAACTTCGACTCGTACTCATCACGGCTGGGCGACTACGGCGCCACACTGGCTGACGGATCGACCAACCTGAAGGCCTCAATTCAAATCGGTGCGCAATCCCTGGCGCCCACCGGTTCGTCGAGCGGCTCCATCACCGTCGCCGGGCGAGTCGCAGTGGGCTCGGAAGACGCCTTTGAGCTCGATTCCTCCGTCACCATCGGGCCCGCTGGCGCCACGGGCATCGATCCGGCCGCGCTCCGGTACGACTTTACGATGGACTACGATGACGCGGAGCCGCCCGACTACACGGGCACGGTGCTGCCGAACATCACCTCCAGCCTTCAGCTGCCCCGCCCGGGTGATCCCTACGTGATGGTCGGCGGGCGCAAAACCTACCACTACACGGTGACCGAGGGTATTCACCTTTCGGGTACGGGAGAACAGTTGCAGATCCTGCCGCTCGAGGCACAACTGGAAACCGCGCCGCCGATCAACGTGGTCGTGAATTCCGGTGGTGGGGTGACGGTCTCGGGCCCAGAAGCAGGGATCGAGATCGCCCGCTCGACCTCACTCGCCCTGTACAGCGCGGGCGACATCTACATCGGCGGCGCCGGCGTGGCGAATGAAGGCCGGCCCGCGAACCTCCAAATTTGGGGCACGAAGCCGGCAACCGAACCGCTCGCTCAACAGATCGACGTCCGCGGCCGTGACGGCAGGTTGTCCGGGGTGATCTACGCGCCGCGGGCGCAAGTCCGGGTGCGTCCGGGATCAGAAACAGGCGGCGACATCTTCGGTGCCGTGGTCGGCGCTGAGGTGCGGATCGATCCCGCCCGCTTCCATTACGACGAGGCCCTGCGGCAGTTTTATCCACGCTTTGCCTTCCGGCTGACGCAGTGGGAGGAACTGGCCCGGGCCGATGAACGAGCGCCGCTGGCCGGCGCGTTGAACTTCTAGGGTGTCGAGGGAACGGCCACGATCTTGGCCGCAATATCCTGCCACGCTTGGTCGACGCCTTCGGGGAAGCGCGGGGTTTCAAGGTACCCCGACGCGTCCGCCACGATTTCACCCGCGTCACTCCATCGGCCGTTCCGCGGATCAAACCACTTCCACCGGTAACGCAAACCGGCCGGGAATCCGCCCAGCCGTGGCCGAACCGCCTGATGTTCGAAGTACAGCAGCGCGAAGTCCGCGGACGCGGTACGCATCATGAAAGACCAGCCATCCAAGCCATCATCCGATGAGTTCGGCGCATGGCGGGGATCCAAATCGTCCGAGGCGAGTTCGAGTTCCTGATAACGCGCGCCCTCGGAAAGAACAAAGGACTGCAGATGCTGCATCTGCGCGCCCGACTCGAACTGAAGCGCGGTCCAGATGTGCGGTCGCCATCCGGACGGTTCCCCGGTGCTCGTCACGTCGTAGGCCGCGGTGCCATGCACATGTCCGGCCAAACCGCCGGACAGGACCGAGCCATACATCATCGCCCGGGCAAAATAGTTATCGCGCGCCGAGTTCTCCGGCGGGGTCTCGCCGCCGGGCCGGTTGATCACGTGGTTCCAACCCGTGTAGTAGGGTTCGAGATTGGCGGCCGGATAGGCCGGCTGGAGCCGGAAGATTTCTTCGAGCGAGGCGTAGATGGCGTGGTTGCGCGGCTTGTTGCCCACGGTGTGCATCGTCAACCAGGGGGCGCGCTCCGCATGCCCGAAGACCTTGTAGGTCGAGCTGTCGATGAGGGTCGTGTACGGCTGCGCAAACGGCAGCGGCCCGTAGGTGTTATGATGATACGTCAGCGCCTCGTTGAACTCGTCGCCGGTCAGGCTGTAGTCCTTCGGAATCCAATCGAGGTGAATCCCGCTGAAGATCAGGTTGTACGCACCGTAACGAGAGATCAGATACTGAACAAAACGGGCAAACGAGGGATTGAAGTCGAAATACGCCTTCCATGACGGGCCGTGATCCCGCCGGATGGTTTCGAGGAACGGCACGAAGCCCTCATCGGCCAGGTGCTGCAGCTTTCGATCGAGGCTGCGGAAGTAAGCTGGGTTGATTCGGTCAAAGTCGGCGAGGCCCATGCGCCCCGGCAGCAAGGCGAACGGACGCGCCCCGTTTTCGTCTTCCATGTTTTTCGCCGTGGTCGTGGCGCCGTCCGCCGTGGAAATTTGCGCGTTGGGCGCCCAATGCCCGAACTTCTCCCAGGCGTTCCGGAGGTAAACGCCATCTTCGTTCGCATACGTGGCGCCGTACTGATCCGCCGCCCAGTTGGGAAAGGCCGCAACGAAGGAGACGGAGTTGTAACCCTGCCGTTTCCGATAAGCCACCGCCTCCTCGAAGCTGATGCCAGGCGCCGGAACGTAGTCCGACTGCGCGTGAGCGCCTTTCCACGGGAGGCGCCAGGTCGACGCCGCCAGCCAGGTATCCCCCACCAGAAAGAACGGTGTGCCGTCCGCATACTGCAGCGCATGACCATTGCGGGTGGCCCGGACAAAACCGCGCCGGTTGGGATTCTCCGCCTTCTCCTCGTCGGCCCATGCGACCGCTGTCAGCTGCCCTGCTCCGGCATTCAACCCGTTATCGTCGGGTTGGTTCGAGCCCGAGCGCCAGTGCCACGCCCCCGGTGTCGTGGCCACAAAACGAACCCTAAACGTGCGTCCGCCGTCCCAGAACCCGTAGACGCGGCGATCAAAGTCCGGTCCCCTCAGATCAATCCAGCACACCACGTCCACGTACGGATTCGGGTAGTCGCGCGAGGATTCAAAGGTGATCTCCTGCGTCTCCCACACGTGCACCTGACCGGACTCCAGCCGCGCACCGCTCAGCGCACCGGTGAACGTCAGCAGCAGCGCCAGAAACAAACCAACCGGGGAGAAACGCATGGTCGTAGGGGTTCAGCCAAGGAGGAGTGCCTTGGCAGCTTCGACAGAAAGCAGCCGCGCCGGTGTCGCCACCAGCGCAGAACACCAACATTTGACCAGCGGGCCGCTCAGCCTCGCTGGACGCAGCAACCCGCGCTCAGGCGCCGTGGCACTGCTTGAACTTCTTGCCACTACCGCAGGGGCACGGGTCGTTCCGTCCCACCTTGGGGAAGGATCGCGCCACCGGCACCTGCTTCGGGATCGGCAGCTTGATGTCGTCGGCGGAGCGCTCCGGCGCGGGCGCCGTGGCGGTCGCGGCCGGCGGGCCGCTCACCGTCATCGTTGTGCGCACTTCCGGCATGCCGAGCGCGGCGCGGCGCGCCGGGGACGTCGGCGCGGCGGTCGGCCCCTTGGCCACCGCGGCCGTATCCGGGCCTTGGGTACGCGCGTTGCGGCTCAGCAATGCGAGCATGTTCTCGAACGCCTGCAGGTTGGAGGCGCTGCGGAAGAGGCCGGTGCAGATCTGCAGCCGCACATTCTGCATCAGTTCCTGGAAGTACTTGTAGGCTTCGCCTTTGTACTCGACGAGGGGATCCTTCTGGCCGTAGCTGCGCAGACCGATGGAGCGCCGCAGCTCCTCCATCTCGGTCAGGTGCTCCTGCCAGTGGTGATCGATCGCGTTGATCACCACGTAACGCTCCAGCGCCCCCAGCGCCTCGGGAATCTCCACCGATTCCTTCACCGCATAGGCCTTGCGGATCCGCTCCATGATCTCCTGCGCCGCGACTTCTGCTTCGCGGCCCTCGAGATCCGTCGTGCGGATCCCAATCGGAAAATGCGTGTTGAGCCACCCCACCAACGTGTCGAGCGCGGCCGGCGTCGGGCCGGTCTTGTCGCCGAAACCCGCCGACTCCAACCGCTCGTAAATCTCCTCCTGGACCTGCTCGAAAATAATGTCCTTCGGCCGCTCCGCATGGATGGCCCCATTGCGGATGCCATACACGACCTCGCGCTGCTGGTTCAGCACGTCGTCGTACTGCAGGAGTCGCTTGCGGATCGAGTAGTTCTGCTGCTCGACCTTCTTCTGCGCGCTTTCGATGGAGCGGTTCAGCCACGGATGCTCGAGCTCCTCGCCCTCCTTCATCGAGCCCTCCATCAGCTTCGACGCCAGATTGCCCTGGAGGAAGAGCCGCATCAGGTCGTCTTCCAGCGAGAGGAAAAACTTGGTCAGACCCGGGTCACCCTGGCGTGAGCAACGACCACGCAGCTGCCGGTCGATACGGCGGGACTCATGCCGCTCGGTTCCGATCACGTACAAGCCACCCAAGTCGCGCACCCCCTCGCCCAGTTTGATGTCGGTGCCACGACCCGCCATGTTGGTCGCGATGGTCACCGCACCACGCTGACCGGCGCGCGAAACAATGTCGGCCTCCTGCTCGTGGTACTTGGCATTCAGCACCGCGTGCACGATGCCCGCGCGCTTCAGCATGCGCGACAACACCTCGGATGACTCAACCGACACCGTGCCAACGAGCACCGGCTGCCCGCGCTTGTGCGCCTCCTCGATCTCGCGGACGACCGCGTTGTACTTGTCGCGCCGGGTCTTGAAAATGGAATCGTTCCGGTCGACGCGGATACACGGCTTGTTGGTGGGGATCACCTGGACCGCCAGCCGGTAGATGTCGTTGAACTCCGTCGCTTCCGTCTCCGCCGTACCGGTCATACCGGCCAGCTTCTCGTACATACGGAAGTAGTTCTGAATCGTGATCGTCGCGTAGGTCCGCGTCTCGCGTTCGATCGTGACGTTCTCCTTCGCCTCAACGGCCTGGTGCAGGCCATCCGACCAACGCCGGCCCGGCATCACGCGGCCGGTGTTCTCGTCGACGATCATCACCTTCCCTTCCTGCACAACGTATTCAACGTCGCGTTCGTACAGGGAGTAGGCGCGCAGCAGTTGCGAAATTGCGTGGATCTCCTCGGACACGTCGGCGTAACGGCGCTGGCTCTCCAGCTTGCGCTCCTCGCGCTGCTCCGGCGTGAGGTCGGCCTGGCGGTCGATCTCGGAGTGTTCGGTCGCGAGATCCGGCAGCACGAACGCGTCTGGATTGTCGGGGCGCAGCGTGCGGCGACCGATTTCGGTCAGGTCCGCCTGGTGCTGCCGTTCATCAATGACGTAATAAAGCTGTTCCTTGAGCGCGTAGAGCTCCGCCTTCTGCAGGTCGGAGTTCATCTCGGTTTCAAGCTTGTCGAGCGTCTTGCGCCAGCCCGGATTCTCCATCACCCGGAGCAGGAGCTTGTTCTTCGGGTTGCCCATCTTCACCTGAAGCAACTTCTGCATCGCCTCCTCCTTCGCCTGCGGAGTGGCATCCGGCTTTTCCAACAGCTCCTTGGCCTCACCGACCAGCTTGTTGCACAAGCGGAGCTGCGCCGTGACGAGGCGCTCGACGTGCGGTTTCAGCCGGGTGAAGGGTTGCTCGCGCTCGATCGGCGCCGGTCCGGAGATGATCAGCGGCGTGCGCGCTTCATCGACGAGGATCGAGTCGATTTCGTCCACGATGCAGTACCAGTGGTCGCGCTGCACCTGGTCTTCCTTGCGCGTGGCCATGCCGTTGTCGCGCAGGTAATCAAAACCGAATTCCGAAGCCGTGCCGTACGTGATGTCGCGGCCGTACATCTCGCGGCGCACATGCGACGGCATTTGTTGTTGGATACAACCAACGGTCAGGCCGAGGAAGTTGTAGAGGTACGCCATCCACTCGGAGTCACGCCGAGCGAGGTAATCGTTGACGGTGACGAGCTGGGCATTTCGGCTGACCAGCGCGTTGAGGTACAACGGCAGCGTCGCGACCAGCGTTTTGCCTTCACCCGTGGCCATTTCCGCGATCCGGCCCTTGTGCAGCGCCAAGCCGCCGATCAGCTGGACGTCGAAGTGAACCATGTCCCACGTCAGCTCATGGTCGCACACGGTGATCTGTCGACCCACGAGGCGGCGGGCGGCGTTTTTCACCGCTGCAAAGGCCTCGGGTAGAATGTCGTCCAGCGTCGCGCCGTCCTTCAGACGCTGCCGGAATTCGTCGGTCTTGGCGCGCAGTTGCTCATCGCTCAGTGCCTGGTAGGACTGCTCGATCTCATTGATTCGGGCGACGATGGGACGGGCGCTCTCGAGAAACTTCCGATAATGACGGCCGGCAAAGCGCTTGAGCAGAGAGGCAAACATGGAGAACGGTTGAGCGTAGAACGCGCCAGCGGCTTGGCAAACGACAAATCCAGCCGGCTTCGAGGGAAGGTTGCGTAGCCGGTCCGGCGCGACACACGACCCCGCCCGGGTTCAGCGCGCCAGACTGCCCGCCCGCGCGAGGCCGCGTGAGCCACCGCGGCACGGTTTGGCTTGGGTAGACCTGTGCTTTCGGCCAACCTAAGCCATCCGCGCTGCGCGTATTCACGACATGATTTCCCGTCTCGCCTGCCTGCTGCTCTTGACCAGCACCCTCAGCCTCGCCTCGGAGCCCGCGACCTTTGATAGCGCGGGTCGGCTCACCGGCCTCATCCACAACGGCCAGACCGTGCCGCTGCTGGGGCATTTTGTCCTGGTGACCCACGACGGCCGCGAGGTGTCGCTCCAGCCCCACGACCAGCGCTCGCCCATTACGCGGCCCGGCGATTGGAAATGGCAGGGCCACACCAACGACCCGCTGGCGAGCGGACTGCACTTCGAGGTGGAGTGGCAGGTACGCGACGAACGCCGGTTGGCGCTGACCGGGAGCGTGACGACCGCCGCGTCCCGCCAGGTGGGCTCGCTCGACTACGTGATCGCCCTCCCCCGCGAGTGGTTTGTCGGCGGTTCGATTGCGCCCGGAGGAACGGCGTTTCCCGCCATCAAGCCGGACGATCCCACGTTTCTCCGGACCAACGCCCGCGAGTTGACCTTCCAAGGCCCAGCAGCGGGCAAACCACAGGTGCGCTTGAGCTTCAATGACGCGCGGGACGTCCGCGTCGTCGACACGTGGACGACCGCAGGCCGCTGGTACCTGGTTCGCATCCCCGTGCGCCAAGGGGCCTGGAGTGGCGGTGACCGTCAATCGCTGGCGCTGGAACTCGAGTTCACGGCCGAACCGGCCACCACCGACCTGCAAGTCACGATCGATCCCAACTCCGTTCGTCAGGACTTCCTGGGCTTCGGCGCCAACTACTGCTGGGTCAACACGTCGCCGGTGATCGACTACACGATGGAGCACCTGAAGAGCACCTGGTACCGCTTTGAACTAAAATTTGGCCCCTGGGTCGCCGAGCGGGACAATCCCGGCGAACTGCTGCGCCGCGACTTTGAGCTCATGCGCCGCGTCCAGGAGGCGGGCCATCCATGGATTGTCAGTCTCTGGCGGATACCGGAGGAGTTTTACGTGCCGCGCGGCGCCGGCGCCTCGGCGATGGGGCACGGCCGCCGGATCGCCCCGGAGCGCTGGAACGAGTTCCTGCGCCACCTCGGCGAATACCTGCTGTATGTGAAGCAACATTACGGCGCGGAACCCGACCTGTTTTCGTTCAACGAACCCGACCTCGGCGTCGACATCATCTTCTCACCGGAGGAGCACCGCGACGCGATCAAGCAGATCGGCGCCCATCTCGAGTCCTTGGGACTGAAGACCAAACAACTGCTGGGCGACACGGCGAACCCCCGCGACCGCCACCTGTACGTGCTGCCCACCGCCGCCGATCCGGAGGCGATGCGCCACGTCGGCGCTGTGTCGTTTCACAGCTGGGGTGGCGCCACTCCGGAACAATACGCGGCTTGGGGCGACGTCGCCGAATGGATCCAGCGCCCCTTGATGGTTGGCGAAGCCGGCATGGATCCGGGCGCGTACCGGAACCGCACCTACGACAGCTACACCTACGGCCTACGGGAGATGAAGGATCACTTCGACTTCGTCCGCCACGCACGCGCGCAGATCTCCCTCTACTGGCAGTTCACCAATGATTACTCGTTGGTCCGCGTGCTGCCCGACGGCCAGGTGCAGCCGACGGGTCGTTTCCACCTGCTGCAGCACCTCAACAATCTCACGCCCGCACCCAGTCGCGTTATCGACGCCCGCGCCGATTCCTCAGACGTGCAGGTGCTCGCGTTTCAGGCGGACGCCGGGTGGGTCGTGCACCTGCTGAATCCCGGTCCGGCCCGACGGGCCACCTTGAGCGGGCTTCCCGCCGGTTCATGGCAGACGAAAACCACCGCCGAGGCGGCGCCGCTGGCCGAAGGCACCTGGACCGGCGGTGCGGCGGTGCTGGACGTGCCGGCCCGATCAATGGTCACGCTGATTTCCGCGGCGCAATAACTCGCCACGGACGCAGCCGTGAGTCACCTCACGGCTGTGCGGTCAGCGCCCGGACCCGCTGCACCAGTTCGAGGCACGCGCGACCGTTGTGGTACGGGCATTTCCACGGGTTGGCTTTGGACATCCGGGGAACGACGGCATTTTGCGCATCCAAGGACGCGTGCCACTCGCCGTTCTCGCGATCGATGAAATGTCGCTCGATGAACTCCCACTGTTGCTCCGCCGCGCGGGCAAACTTCGGGTCGTCACTGAGCTGATACGCGTTGAGGAAACCGACCGCCGCCTCCGCCGGCACCCACCAATCGCGCTGCGGATTGCGGATGCCTTCCGGGCCTGCTTCGTACGGAATCGCGCCGTCCGGCTCCACGCCTTCGGCCAACGTGACTTCGGCGATCTGCACGGCCACCGGACGCACGCGCGCGAGCAACTCCGCGTCGCCCAACTCCGTGGCGGCCTCGGTGACAAGCCAGGCAAACTCAATATCATGGCCGTACGAGATGACGTCGGACCGCGGCGTCCAGGCCTCGTCAAAGTACATGTCGAGGTGCGCGGATTTCGGATCAAGGATCCGAGTCAGCATCACCTCCACCAGTGCGCGGGGCGCCGCGCGCCCCCGCGCGGCGGGGCCGG